>NZ_BFAY01000007.1:300000-449778 GCF_003112675.1 Leptospira johnsonii
TTCGGGAAGTTCTTCTTTTCTTTTTTTAAGGATTTGCTCTAACTGAAGCAGGAAGTCCATCGTTACCACCGGAGATACTTCGAATATCCGGGCCTGTTCTTGACGGTAAACAAAAAATTCCGTATTTCTGCGTTTCCTTAAAAACGAAACGAAGAAAAAAAGGTCGAAGAGATGAGACCAATGCTCCCTTTTTCAAAAATCCGATCCATCCTGTTATTGATCTGTCTGGTATTCACCTCCGAGATAAGCTCAGAGGTTTGGGAAACTTCCGTTGAGACCGCTTTTAACAAGGCGAAGAAGGAAGGAAGACCCATTTTTATAGATGTATACGCAGATTGGTGCGGGTACTGCAAGACCCTCAAAAAGGAAATCTATCCTAAAAAAGAGGTACGAAATGAAATGTCCAAGTTTGTACTACTTTCCCTGGATGGGGATAGATTTCCGAACTTAAAGAAAAAATACGGAGTCACAGGCTATCCTACACTTTTGTTTTTAGATAAGAACGGAAGTCTCACGGAAAAGATCGCTGGAAT
This sequence comes from Leptospira johnsonii, assembly GCF_003112675.1. NCBI lineage: Bacteria > Pseudomonadati > Spirochaetota > Leptospiria > Leptospirales > Leptospiraceae > Leptospira > Leptospira johnsonii. Next base: position 300,534 of record NZ_BFAY01000007.1, read on the forward strand.
GCCGGATCATAAAATGGTGATCAAAACTTTAAGATCCGCTTATTCAAAGAGAGACAAAGAAGTGAATCTCCTTACGGATTTGGAAAAAGATCCGCATAATAATCTTCTTCTTTTAAAAACGGGAGAATATTATTTCGAAGCCAAAGAATACAAAAAGGCAGCGGACTACTTTTATAAATCTTTCGCTTCCGAAGATCCAAGAATGCCAGAGAACAAACATAAGGCACTGTTCAATTTAGGACTCAGTTTTTCAGAATTAAAAAACTGGGAAAAAGCGATCACAACGTTTTCATTATATTTGGATAAATTCCCGACGGGACATTCCAAGGAAGCATTTTATTATAGAGGGGGGGCTTATACTTCTCTCGGCAAAAAAACAGAAGCGAAAGAAGATCTGAAAAAAGCCCTGGAACTCAGCTCCGATCCGGAGGAAAAGAAAGAGATCCAGGACTTATTAAATCGGCTTTAGTCGGTTAAACCGCTTGTTTACCTATGGAGAAGTATTGGAATCCTTCTTTTTTCATATGATCCGGGCGATATTGGTTTCTTCCGTCAAAGATCACATGACCTTTCATTAATTTTTTAATTCTGGAGAAATCAGGTTCTCTGAATTCTCTCCATTCGGTAAGAAGAAGGAGTGCATCCGCACCTTCTAACGCATCATATGCATCTTTAGCGTATTCTATCTTGTCTTTGAAATAGTATTCGGAAGTTTCTTTCGCAACAGGATCGAATGCTTTGATCTTAGCGCCTTCTTCATGCAATTTTAATAATAAAGGAATCGAAGGTGCTTCTCTCATGTCGTCTGTGCCCGGCTTGAACGAGAGACCCCAGACTGCAAAGGTTTTTCCTTTGATCTGCCCTTTTCCGAAAAAGTTCTCTATCTTAGTAAACAAACGAACTTTCTGATCTTCGTTCACTCTCTCCACTTCTCTGATAATTCTCAAGGAAGAGGAAAATTTTTCAGAAGTACGGATCAATGCGCGAACGTCCTTAGGAAAACAAGAACCACCGTAACCGATACCTGCATACAAGAATTGGCGGCCGATCCTGGAGTCGGTCCCCATTCCTTTTCTTACGTCTTCGTAATCAGCACCTACAGTCTCACATAAATTTGCAATCTCGTTTGCAAAAGAGATCTTAGTAGCCAAGAAAGCGTTACATGCGTATTTAGTCAGCTCCGCAGAAACGGTTCCCATTCTTATGATAGGATTTCCGTTTAGTACGAATGGAGCGTATAATTGCGCTACAAGTTCCCCTGCTCTCTCGCTGTCAGCCCCGATCACAACCCTTTCAGGTTTCATGAAGTCGTCGATTGCGGCACCTTCTTTCAAGAACTCAGGATTGGATACCACGTCGAATTCGTGTTTGGTATTTTTGGAAACAATTTCTTTTACTTTAGCGGCGGTTCCTACTGGAACAGTGGACTTATCCACAATTACCTTATAACCGTTGATGGATTTTCCGATTTGTTCTGCTACTGCAAATACAGCGCTTAAATCCGCGGATCCGTCTTCGGATGTTGGAGTTCCAACAGCAATAAAAATGATTTCCGAGCCTTCTACTCCTTCTTGGATAGAAGTACTGAAACCCAGTCGATTCTCCTTATGGTTGCTCAAAACCAATTCGGATAAACCAGGTTCATAAATAGGTATGATTCCTTTTTTCAAGTCCTCTATTTTTTTAGAGTCCTTATCCACGCAGATCACATGATTCCCATATTCTGCAAAGCAAGCCCCGGCCACAAGGCCCACATAGCCGCTTCCAATTACGCAAACTTTCATACGGAAACCAGAATCCTTTCAAAGGGAAGGCTGGGAAGGAATTTATCCGGAAAAATCCCCTTTTTTCGCCTCTACTTTGACCGGGATCCAGGCTGCCCCTTCAAACTTAGGAACATCCAATCTTTCCAGCTCGAATTGCAGAACCCCATCCTTCCAAAGATAAGAACCCTCTGCATGGCTTTCACCTGAATGTAATGCAATCCCTAAGGAGTATTTCCCCGGGGAAAGATTCAGCGGAAAACGAAAATCGATCCGAACAGGTTCCTTGGGTTTCAGATCTTTTTGGCGTCCGCCTATATGAAATGTATTCGTTCCGAAAACACGGATCCCTCTATGATCATCAATATGAAAACCAACTGTCAGATCTTCTAAAGAAGAACGAAAGGACGCCACGACTCTTAAAAGAACTTCTGCGCCCACAGGAAGAATAGAAGGATTCGACTTACCCGCGTACTGGATCTCCACATCAAAGGACTCCACCAAAGAATCCTTGTCTTGGATCTTTGTGTTTCCTTCCAAAGAAGAAGATGCAATGATCTGCATATATTCTCTAAAGCCGTCTATCGGATCTCCGTCGAATACCAATTTTCCTTTTTCTAAAACTATAAGACGAGTACAGACCGATTTTAAAAGTTCCAGGTCATGACTCACGATCAGAGTGAGAGTTCCTTCTTCCGAAAACTTGCGGAATCGGTTTAAACTTTTCTGTTGGAAGCTTGCGTCTCCTACCGCCAAAGCTTCGTCTACGATCAGGATATCCGGACGTTTTGCAGTCGCGAGTGCAAATCCCAATCTCATGGTCATTCCGGAGGAATAGTTTTTTAAAGGGCTTTTGCGGAATTCAGACAAACCGGAAAAACGAAAAATTTCCTCCGAAGATCGGATGAGCTCTTCAGGATCTAATCCCCAAACCAAACCGTTATAGTATAAGTTTTCCTCGCCCGAAAGTTCCGGATTAAAGCCCACGCCTAATTCCAAGATAGAACGAACAGTCCCCTTCTTCTCCAATTTTCCGGAATCTACTTTGGAGACTCCGGTCAAAAGTTTGAGTAAAGTGGATTTTCCGGCGCCGTTACGACCGATAATACCGATCACTTCACCCTTCTCCGCAGAAAAAGAGATCCCATCTAGTGCCTTGTATTTTACATCCAAGCCGAAATAACCGAAAGTCATCGCGCTTAAGAGTCTATTCCAAGGTTTACTATAACCTTGGTAGGTCTTGGAAATATTCTCTATCCTGATCAAAGGTGATCCAACACTATCTGATTTAATTTAGTACGGCTTAAAAGAAAGATCCCCAGGAAAATCCCCAGAAAAGGAAGAAAGTCCAAAATCCCGGCCTTCGATTCATAACCCGCGAGCAATGCAGATCTAAAAATTTCCAAAGGAAAGAAGAATGGATTAAATACATTCAATTTTCCTAAAATACCCTTGGACTCATAAAGGATCGGCAATCCCCAGAACAAAAACTGGGTCAATAATCTTACCAAAGGAGAAATATCTCTTAGAATAATATTCACCCTTGCCAGGTAACTCTGAAGACAGGCCAAAAATAATCCAGTGCAGAACATGGACAAAAAAGAAAGAGGTAAACTCCAAATCCCAAGCTTACCGGCCCAAGCCAAAAATAGAAAGATCGGAATAGAAGTCACAAGCCAATGTAGTAAAAATTGAACGAAAGGGATCCAAAGGAAAATTTCGGGACCAAGAGGAGATCTTTTTATCAATTGCCTATTGTCCGTGAGGATCCCAGTGCCTCTGATCAGATATTCCTGAAGCGGTATCCAAAACAATAGTCCACTGAGTACATTAGAAAAATATTCTATGGAATTTTCACCCTGAGGTCTGATCCCTATAAAATAGAATACGATGGTATAGATGAGTATAAGACTTACGTTTTGTAGGAACATCCATGTCAGGCCCAATGCGGAACCTGCATATTGCAAAGCATAATCCCTTCTGACAAGAACCGATAAAATTCTGAGATTACGCAAAAAAACGAAAGAGGTCACTCTATAACCTAAGATTGGAATTTAAGAGGAGAAATAGATCAGTTCTCTTCTAGTCGAGTAGATTGTTTGCAGGAAAAGATCCCGTCAATTCCAAAAATCCAATGGTCCAAGAGCTCTACGTCCAAATTGCCCAGCAGATCCTTTAGGTTATAGTAGACTTCCCAATCTTCTTGGCTGGGATAACAGATCATACCAGGATGATTATGAGCCAGTATTGCTTGAGAAGCCTCGTCATTCAGTACAATCCGGACCAAATCCCTGGGAAGAACTCCCACTTCTTCCAAACTTCCTTTGGAAACGATCTCCACTCTTAAAAGATCTCCCGCGGGAGAGATAGTCGCTAGAACAAAACATTCCCTTTTTAAAGGGGAGAATAGACCCTGTAGATAAGAAGAAAGTGTAGTCGGGTTATAACCCGCCATTCGGATCGATTTGTATTTAAGTCTTTTTGCGAGTTCTAAAGCGGCCAGTAAGGTAGAAATTTTTGCCCTACCCAAGCCGTTGATATGAAAATTCCTAGGAATATCGGATGAGAGAAGTCCTCCCAATCCTCGGGAACTTTTTAGAATATCTCGACTGAGATCTTCGACAGGAAGGCCCCTGCTCCCTTTGCCCAAAAGAACGGCAATCAGTTCCCAGTCTTCTAGATTTTCCGCATCGTGAAAGATACGGGACCTAGGATCCAGGCCTGAGCCCCAGCGCTCAGACACGGTTTAAATTTTTCTCAGGTTCTTCTTGCTCAGCTCGGAAAGTGTTTCAGAGAACCAATTTCCATCCTGGACCAAGTCCCCTTGGAAAGATTCTTCCAAATAATCCGCGAAGGTCTTAGAGTTCGGTTCAGAAGAACGAACTTTTTCCCTCCAATCGAATCCCGCTCCAGCGAGACCTTTACGGCTTCTCTCGTAAGCACCTGAATCTTGTAGAGATCGAATCATCATAACTTTCTCTCCCTCGCCTAGTTAGACGACATAAATTGAAATTTTCACACCAATAATCTACTAAACGGTTATTAATATACTATACGCATTTATAGTTACCGTCAAGCGTTTACCGTATTTTTTTAGAGAAATTTCCGAGCTTCTGCACAGCACTTTCTCACTCACAAGATCCATTCTACCCATGGCCCGGACAAATCCTGAGTTCAATCGGGTTTCATTTTGGAAAAAAATGGCCTGATCCCATAAAAATCGCACTTGCCTCTTACTGAATTTGACCCGTCTCGGGAATGAGGTTCCTACATTTAGCCATCCTTCTCCTCCCCAGCGCTTTTGTTTTTGGATCCGATCGAAACATACCGCCAGAGATATGGTTCCGTCCTTGGTGGACTGGAGGAGAAATATCCTTTTTTGGAATATACGAAAAAGAAGAAGTTTCCCTATCCGGAATTTCTCTCCAACTCCCATTCTCATTTGGCCCGAAAGAAGAATTTAGACTCTCCTATCTTCGCACAGGCCGGAACAAAGAAGGGAAATTTTTCGAAACAGTTTCTTTAGGTTATCAAATAGAGTTAAGTCATAATCTGGGTTTTAGATTTAGATTTGGAAGAGAAGGTTCGGAGCCTTCTTCTTATTTTACCTCTCTTGGAATCTACGGTTCCAAACTGAGTTGGGACCTTTTTGGAAGAAAAGATCAGGAAGAAAATTCATTAGGACTATTACTCAACTCTTCCCGTGACTCGGAATTTAGGATCGGTTTAGGTTTTGAAAGGATCAGAAGAGGCTCTTTAGATTTTGAAGATAGGATTTCTATCGGAGTCTATTGGAACTGGGACGGATTTTTAGGACAGGTAGAAGGATTCGAATCGGAGAGAGATCCGATCGGACTCGTCGGTCTCGGATATTCTCCTTTTTTAAAAAAAGAAGAAGGCCCCAAATCCACTTCTTCAGCCCTGAAGCCAGTCGAAAAAACAAATATCTATCCTTCTCTTGAGATGGAAGAACTTTTGAGACTTGGATTTTCCTTACAAGAATCCATTTCCATTTCTTCTTTTTCCAAAGGTCCCGCTGAGAAATTCGAATCTTATCTGGATTCACTTCCTGAACCTAAAAAAAGAAAAATTAAAAAACTGATCCGGACCAAAAGAGGATTTTGAATGAAAAAATCCCTCTTAGCACTATTCCTTTTTTCGAATATTCTATCTGCAGAAAGTATCCCTTCTCCTTTTTCCATGGGAGTATCGTTTTCCGGATATGACTCCAGATATTATACAAAAAGACAAGAGATTGTTTGGTTCAGAGGAGAAGTTTGCCTAAAGGATCTTCTTTTGGTTTTTCCCGACGGAGAATGTTCCAAACACAAAGTATTTTTAGAAAAAAGAAGAGAAACCTACTTAACCTCGTATCTATTCGAGAATAAGAATATTTATCTTTCTTATGGGAATCGATTTAGACCGTTAAATCATTTTTTCTTTTTAAGAGAAAAATTCGATTTTTCTTCTTTCTGGTTTTTAGAACAACCAACTGTGAGAACAGGATTTTTAGGGCTAAAATTTGGTGAAAGTATATTAGGAACTTATTATGCAGAAAACTCTGCGGATAAACGACCTGGATTTTTCTTCAAACCTTATAAAAATTATCTGGAACTCGCATATTCTCCCCAAACAAAGGAAGGATTCGTTCTCTTAGAATTTCCTTCTTCAGAAGAAAGAAAATCCGAAAAGAAACCATACTGGTTCAGGACTGAAATTTTCGGAACTAAAACCGATTTACAAGGAATTGTATCCGCTTCTTGGTCTGACAAAGAGAAGGATAAAAGAATATTTGCCTCCGGATTTAGGGGCAGAACAGGACAATTATTCCAGCTTTCGGAAAGAACAGATCCGGAAGAAAAAGCGGAATTATTCAGATTTGTTTGGGAACCGGGACCTTATAGAAGGTTACAATTCGCAGAATCGAGCCGATATTCTCTCGATGGAAAAGAAACCTACTCTGCCCAATCCGTTGTAGGTAGGATGGAAATTTTAGAATTCCCTTGGTTCGCGATCTTGGCTCAAGCCAGGGCCTATCATTTTTCTGATCATTCTTCTTGGGTTTGGGGAAAAGGAATCTATTTGTCATATCAGAAAAAATTTTGGAGATGGGAGATCGGACAAGAATGGAGAAAGAACGGAGATAGACTCACTGAGGCGGGATTACAGATCTCTATAGGTAAAAATTGGAAGATCTACTCAAGCCTTATTTATATGGAAGAAAAAAATCTACTCCCTGCATTCGCAGAAGAATCTATCACTCCGGAAGAAACGGGATTGGTAGTAACGGATAAGTCCTTTTATTCTTTCTTGAGGATCTTTCATCCTTACTTTGCAATCCATTTACGCCACACAAGAGAGAAGGAAGCGAGAGGAGACGGTTTGAGCATGAGATTTCAGATATATATTCCTCTCTTCGATTAAAAGTCACCATGACCAATCAGAAATAAAAAAGAGAAGCGCCTTTCGATCGCTTCTCTTTTATAAAAAACTAAAGTTTTAGGAATACGTCTAGTCTAGTTTGACTCTCAATTCTTGCAGAATATGGATAAGGAAGGTCAAAATCCCGGAGAAAATATAAAGACAGATCAAACCATAAACAAGCCAAGGCCAACGTGCAAAACCGACAAAGAACAGAGCGATCAAAGCGGCCCCGAGCATTAAACTTGCACGTAATGGGGTCAATTTGGAGCGAATTGCCACCTGAGGTTTTCCATAACGAATATTAGAAACCATTAAAAAAGCGATCAGAACAAATAGAGGAATTCCCAACCAATGAGGAAGAGTATGATCCTTCCCTAAAAAGATCGGAAGAAATCCGATGGTAATCCCTGCGATAGGAGACGGTAAACCTGTAAAGGAAGAAGGATCGTGGGCCACATTAAATCTTGCCAATCTATACGCGGCACAAGCAGGAAAGATCGCTGCGATCAACATTCCGATCGGAAAAAGATCCTCTTTTCCGAATACGTCTATCTTGTATTCTCCCAAAACCATATTATAAAAAAGGAATCCAGGTGCGATTCCGAATGCGGTAAGATCAGCGAGACTGTCTAGATCTGCGCCAAGCTCGCTTGTTGCATCCAATGCTCTTGCCACCATCCCGTCCAATCCGTCGCAGATAGCAGCGAGTAAAATAAAAAATCCGGAGAGTATATAGGATTGAGGTCCGTTACCTGTAGCCTCGGAAGCGATCAGTATGGAAACGAATCCCATACTCAAGTTTCCGAGAGTGATCGTATTTGGAATCCAATGTAGCCTGCGATTCATATATAGGTCTCCTGCCTTACCGGACTTACTGTAAAGTCCAAACTCTTAGAATATCCCTGTTTAAATAGATAATAACCGAGGGCGGCAACCATCGCGCCGTTATCCGTGCAGTAGATCTTTTTTTGGGGAGAAAAAAATTCCAGGGAATTTTTTTCCGCGAATTGGGATAATCTGTTACGAAGTGTAGAATTCGCCAAGACCCCTCCCCCTGCCAGGATCCTTTTGATCCCGGTAATGGAAACCGCACGTTTTAAATTTCTTTCCACAAGCTCGAATGCTGACTTTTGGAAATGATAACATACAGCCTGTGTGGAAAGTTCAGGTTGCTTTGCAATCAAATGAGAAACCGCAGTTTTCAAACCCGAAAAAGAAAACGCAACACGATCCTGCTCTAAATTCCTAAGCAACGGAGGCAAAAGATCTTTTTCCTTTGGCCCGGGAACATACTTAGACGCTTCTTTTTCGATAGGAGGGCCGCCTGGATAAGGCAGGGTCAATAGACCAGCCACCTTATCGAATGCTTCTCCCAAAGCGTCGTCCATGGTATCCCCAACCACTTCCATTTTACCAAAATGGGGAATTCTATAGATTGCGGAGTTCCCGCCGGAAAGAAGTAAACCCAATACAGGAAAAACTGGCTCCACTCCTTCTAAATGTAATACTGCAAAATGAGCCTGCAAATGACAAAGTGGAATAATAGGCGTTCCATACACCGCATGAATGGACCGAGCCAATTGAGCCCCGATCATAAGTGAACCAGTCAAACCGGGAGATCTGGTAACAGCAACATAGTCCAGATCGGAAAGCTTAAGTCCTGATTCTTCCAATACTTCAGAAAGCAGAGGATTGATCTTTTCCAGATGAGCGCGGGAAGCGATCTCCGGAACGATCCCTCTAAAAGGTTTGTGAAGATCTATCTGGCTGAAAATTTTGAGGGAAAGTAATTCTTTCCCATCTTTTACAATTCCTAGACTGGTTTCGTCGCAGCTAGTCTCTATTCCAAGACCGATCATAATTTTAAGATTTAGAAGAAAGTAGATCCACTGCTTTTTTCAATTGAGGATCCAATTCCAAATCAGTCATAGTTCTTTCTTTTTCTGCCTGAGTCTTATTTTTATAAACTGCTCTAGCAACATCCGAACTGAGTTTGATCCCTTGTTCTTTGAGTGCCTTTTCGAAATTTAAGAAATTCTGCTCATTATATTCCGGATATTTGGAAACAAGTTGATCGAGTAGTTTTTTCTCACTCATCTTTCTGAGATAAAAACGATCGTCTTCATTCGGTTCTATTCCTTTCACAGTCACGTCAGGCTGTATACCCTTTCCATGAAGTGATTTACCGGAAGGAGTATAATATTTCTGAACTGTAAGTTTTACAGCCATTCCGAAAGAAAGCGGATAAACGATCTGCACGGAACCTTTTCCGAAAGAAGTGACTCCTACAATTTTTCCTCGTTTATGATCCTGGATGGCTCCAGCAAAAATTTCGGAAGCGGAAGCGGAACCTTCATTGATCAGAACAACCAAAGGTATGGAAGTGTATTTTTCTCCCTTGCCTGTGGACTTAGAAACATCTGCAAGTTCACCGCCTCTTCCTCTTACGGAAACTATATCCAATCCTTCCGGAAGAAAAATATCGGACAATGCGACTGATAAAGGCAACAGACCGCCGGGATTCATTCTTAAATCCACAATCAGTCCTTCCGATTTTTTGTCTGCGAGAGACTTCAGATGTTTTTTAAATTCTTCTAATGTATTTTCTCCCATGAACTGATTCAAACGGAGATAACCAACTTTTTCTTTTTCAAAGAAGAAGGAACGAACATAACGTATCTTGATGTTTTCTCGGACTAAAGTGAATTGCAGAGGTTCTTTGATATTTTTTCTCTCTACCTTGATGCTAACGGAACTTCCTGGCTTTCCGCGCATTAGTTTGATCCCTTCTACATAGCCCAAATTCGAGGTACTTTTGCCATCTATCTCGACAATCCTGTCTTGAGGCAAAATTCCCGCTTTCATCGCGGGAGTATCTTCGATAGGAGAAACGACCACTATGGCTCCGTCGGTGTAAGCCACTTCCATTCCTACTCCGCCAAAAGATCCGCGAGTCTCTTCTCGCATCTGTCTATATTCTTCTTCTTCCAAGAAAGAAGAATGAGGATCTCCTAAAGATCCTAACATTCCTTTGATAGCGCCTAAGAATACTTTCTCTTCGTCTACGGTTTCTACATAGCCGTTCTGCATGAGCCCGAAAACTTCATGAAATAATTGCAGGTACTTTTCGGCAGTTTCTGAAACCGCTTTTGCATGGACCGGGCGAAAAACGAGCGTGGTAAATAGGATCAGAACCAAACCGGCCCAAGCGAATCTTTCTTTATTCTTCATTTTTGCCGACCAATGCGAAGTATGTCTTCGGATATTTGATTCGAATTTGTTCCATTACGGAATCCTTATCTAGTTGGTATCTTTCGCAGGCGGCTTCCAAAATTTCGGCGTCCTTTCGAATCGTTTGTTCGGAAGCATAATTCAATCTTTCCGCAAGACGGGCCTCGGTCAGATATTCAAGGACAAGTTTTAAGTCCTTGTCTCCGATCTCTTTTTTTCGGGAGGCACAATCGAATAGTAGAAGTAAAAGGAAGAGGGCCGCAATTACGCGGAAAAAGGAAAGATAGTTCACTCTTTCAAAATCTTTCCTCTCTCAGGGAGGAGTGTCAACTCCGAAATCCGGAGCGTTTATCAATAGGTACGGTAGAGACCGATCAACTTTCCTACGATCGTTACTTTTTTACTACGAATTGGTTTGTATTTTGGATTTCTAGCTTCCAGACGAACATGGTCCGCTTCTTTAAAATAGACTTTTAAAGTGGCCTCGTCTTCGATCAGTGCGACTACGATCTCTCCATTTCGAGCTATATCCTTTTTTTGGATAATCGCCACATCTCCATCGTTGATCCCAGCTTCGATCATGGAATCCCCCTGCACTTTCAGAGCGAAGGTAATTCCTTTAGAGGCCATCTCTTCCGGAACTGGGATATAAGCTTCTATATTTTCTTCGGCCAGGATAGGGAGTCCGGCGGCCACTCTACCTAAGAGAGGGATACTTGGGGTGGGAACTGGTAAACTTTCGAATGGGCTTTGGCGGGTAAGCTCTATGGCTCTGGATTGGTTTTTGGAGGTCTTGAGGTATCCTTTTTTCTCTATGGCTTTTAGGTGATCGTAAGCACCTTTTGCCGTGATCCCAAACTCATCTCCAATCTCTCGGATCGTTGGAGGAAAGCCCCTTTCTTTAATCACATTGGTAATAAAATGTAAAACTGCGAGTTGCTTTTCCGTTAGATCTTTCATGCTTAACAAGTTATTAGTGAATAAATGTTGTGCAAGTACTTTTTTGGTAACAGATCTAAAACTTCATAAACTCACTTTTGAGCACGAATGAACCTTTAGAAACAACTTCCGCACCGTCAGGAAGTCCACCTAAGATGATGACATCGTCTTCTATCGTGTCCCCAACTACTACATTCACCGCTTCGAAACTACCTTCTCCATGAGGAACGAATACGAAGGATTTTCCTTCTATTTCGTGAACAGCTTCCACAGGGATCATCTTACGTTTTCCTCCTCCAGTGCTCACCACAAGTCCCGCAACTTTTGCAGTAACCGTTTGGCCTGGCTTAAGTTTGTTTCCCTTGTTGGAAACCATGATCCTAAGCTTTGCAGTACGTTTTACGTTGTCTAATACAGTTCCGACGTAACCGACTTTTCCTAGGATCTGGACACTGCTATGCTCGTCTCCCAGAGGATAAATAGTAGCCTGTGCACCTTCTCTCACTCCACCCAGATCTTTTTCGTATACGTCGAGTAAGACCCAAAGATGGCTTAAGTTAGCGATCGTGAATAATTCTTCGTTGCGAGTCACCTGTTGCCCTAAGATGGCTTTTCTTTCGGTGACTTCTCCGTTAATAGGACTTCTGAGGATCAGGTTAGAAGAAACATAGATCCCTCTTTCAATTCCTTCTATTTCGGAAGGAGTTAGACCATAATTGTCCAACTTGATACGAGTAGTCTCCACTTCTGTTTTTGCAGTTTTGTATTGCATGGTAGCGAACTCATATTCTTTTGCAGAAGTAACTTTCATTTCGAAAAGTTCCTTAGCACGGTCCGCTTGCATCTTCAATGCATCTAGGGAAGCTCTTGCTTTTACGTAAGCCGCTTCTACTTCTCCCAATTGGATGGATGAAAGTATTGCTAATGGAGATCCTTGGCTTACCCTATCTCCTTCCTTGACTAAAACTTTTTTGATCCTGGCTTCTACTTGAGAGCCTACCTTTGCCATACTTTCAGGATCGTAGGTGATCCTACCTGGCAAAGCGAGTTCTTCGAATTGAGAGACTTCTTTTAAGCCAACGTAAGTGAGAGGATGTCTTCTGATTACGTCTTCCGGAACTGTGAAAACGTTTTTGTTCTCTTCGGTGATCTTTTTTTCAGGTTTCTTTTTGGAGAAGTATTTGAATCCAAAAAATACGATCGTAATCCCTAAAGCTAAAACGATCAGAACCTTATATTTTTGGAATAATAGTTTCATTGTCACTCTCCCTTCGCCTTGTTCGCCGAAGAAAATTCCGCGATCTTTCCGGTTGCGGCCTTGTAGTTTTCTACCGCGTTAAAATATAAATATAGTAAATCGTAATATTCTCTAAGGATGGTGAGGTAGTTTTTTTCTGCTTGGAGGAAGGTAACTTGATCGGAGGCGCCGCGGACATATGCAATCCTGGACTTCTCTTCCAATTGTTTGTTCTTTTGGAGAAGGTTGATCCTTTCGTATTTAGTTAAAAGTTCTTCTCTCGCCAACAGTTCTTTTTTAGCAGCTTCTATCTCGGCGATCACTTCCCTTTTTTTTGCATCCAGGGCTAATTCGAATTTTCTATATTCTTCTTTTGCAGAATATACTTTTCCTTGCCCTCTATCGTTCAAAGGAATTGGAAGAGTAGCGAATACGCCCCCGTAATTTTCCCCACCTTTGACCCTCCACTCTCCACCTAACTGCAACCAGCCGAAGGACTCCCTTCTCTGCAGTTCTATGTTCATCTTCTTCTCTTGGAGTCTTTGTTCCAAAGCAGTTACGTCTGGACGTTCTATAGAAGGAAAGTCCTCTTTTAGGTGAAGTCCCATTTCTTCCAAAGGTCTGAACTTCATAGAGTCCACATTGAAGGCGAATACACCTTCCTCTTCCGATAAACCAGTGAGAATGCGTAGATCTTTTTCGATGGATTGTCTGCGAACGATTGCGTCACGGTAGAATTTTTCTACCTGAATCCTTTCCAACTCCAGACGTTCGAATTCCAAAGGAGAGATGTCTCCCTTCTGCACTCTAAACTTAGTGAGTTCTAAAAGGTCGCTATAGTTTTCGTAGAATTCTTTGTTGGTATCTACAAGAAGTGTAAGGAATACGAATGCCCAATAATTTTGGCGAAGTCTCATCCGGAAGATACGATCGAAATTCCTAAAATCTTGGATAGAAGCCTCGAACGATTTTTTAGCAACTCTTGTCCTAAGAGGCACAACTCCGTACACGTCCACTTCTTGGAACATTCCGGGTGCGGTTTCCGGACTTCCTCCTTGGGAGTTTGGAGTTCCACCAATGAATTGTTGTTGGAATTGAACGACTGGATTTCGATACAAGGAAGCGGTGATAACCCGTCCTCTTTCGATCCCCATATTTTGTTTTTCGGATAAATACAGCGGGTTATTAGAGACCGCATATTCGGTTATACGATCCACATCCCAGTCTATAACCTTGCCGACTACGGAATTAGTACTTGTAGAACTGCTAGCTACCGGCGTGATGTTTTGGTTGGACTTGTTTACTGGACTTCCCTTTTTATCTTCAGTAGTCGTTTCGAAAGGAATCGTTTCCGGAAAGACAACTGTCCCAAAGGGGAATAAGAATGCAGAAGCTGCAAAAATGGAAAGTAGGATCCAACTTCTATTCTTATTATAGGAAGTTTTATGGAGTAAATCTTGTTCGTGTTCCGATTGGAAGTCTCGCATCCTCTTTCCTTATGACTATTTCAATATCAAGCCCTGGTACCGCAAGTCCGTTTGCCTTTTTAGAAGGTTTCATTTTAGAAAAGCCGGAATAAGTACCATTTCCCGTCCTGCTTTATGAAATACGGATTGATCAGTTCCCTTTCTAATTTTTGGTTCTCTTTAAATTTGAGCTTCAACTCACAAGCACTCTTGCTCTCGTAATAAAAATCGACCTCTATCCCACCGGAAGAAAGTAACAAATCCCGGACCGTTCTTACTTCTTTAGAGTTTTTCTGTTTTTCTAGTAGTTCTCGATCGAAGAAGTATATGCGAAAATAATTATCCGCGGAAGAAAGTTCTTGGATGAGTTGTTCTCTGGTCCAATTCCCTTTTATGTCCAGATAGATCCCTTCTTTCTTGGAAACCAGCTCAGGTAAAAAATTCAGATCTCTTGCGATTGTTCCAGAAACGAGTCTTTGTACTAATTTCAGGATCTCTTCCGTATCCTTGGAATGTTCTCCGGTATGTCCCGCTAAGAAAACTTTCCCTTGAGTAACATTGGGAGGAATTTCAGGACTTCGCTTAGCAGAAAGAGGAGATTCTCCTCTTGTAACGCAAGAAATTTGTAATAATAGTAGAAGTAATAGTCCTCTGAACAAAACAGATCCGTAGAATGATAGATGGAACATGAATCAGACCCCTAATAAGACTGAAGGTTCCCTTTATGGGGATTTCAGTGCCTTTTTTAAAAGTTCTTCTAAGTCTCTTCCGTAAAGTACGGAGAGTCTGGACGGATTATCTGCCAAAAATCTGCGGGCGCCTTCTGTGAACTCCGCATCTCCTATGATAAAAGCCTTGTCTAGTCCCAGATCTTTTACCTGGCCCAAGGTATCTCTTAAGAAAATATCCGAAATTTTGGCGTCCTTCCATTTTCTGAATTTGAAAAGAGCCCTCGTTTCCTTATCTGTTTTGTTCAGACCTTGGAAATTGACCCCGTCCCCTTCTTTGTTCGGGATCTCTCTACTCACAGTATAATTCAGTGCAAGAACTACCTTCACACATAAGTTCTTAAAATCCACACCCTTTAAAGATCTGTAATGATCCATGGCGCTGATCCCGATCTTATTCACATCGATTACGATCTTGTTCCCTTCTTCGTCTATGATCCCTTTGATATGGAAAGACTTGGAGGATTTTAAACCGGAGATCTCATAATAACGGTCTACAGGAAATAGTTCCGTGAATAATTTCCCAAGTTCTTGGTCAGGACTGAATCCACTTTTGGAAACTTTTCCGAGTTCTAATCTTTTGGTCTCTACTTGGTATTTATAATTTGCAAGTTCTATGATCCGATCGTCATCTACTCTTTCGGATTCCGCTTCGATCAGATATTCGCTAGCGTCTTCTAATCTTCCCATTTTGACGGCAATCAGGGAGAAATGGAAATCTGAGTCTATCGTCTCCTGTTTCCATCCGTTATTCCTTGCGATCTCCATACAAAGTCTGGCGTGTTTTAATGCTTCGTTCCAATTCTCTTTCAGTATGAGTTCCAACATGATGAATTGGAATAATGTATAACGAACATACTCATCAGTGACAACATCTACCACTGAGTTTGCTACACGGATCGCCTCGTCATGTTCTCCCGCTCTGGATAAAGAGATCGCATATAAAAATCCGCCGACGGAAGAAGTTGGATCTTCTTCGAATGCTTTTTGGAAATAAGTCCTTGGATCTCCTTTTCGTAAGATCCCTGCGATCACACCTTTTCCTAAGAGTAAGGCAGGCATTTTGATATTCTCATCCGGTATCCTGGATAAAAACTTATCCGCAATCCCGAATTCTTTTTGGCCGATCGCCATAAAACCGATACGGATACAAGCTTCTAGATTATCCGGGTCCACAGAAAGAGTATCCGAATAATGGAATACAGCTTCTTCGTATAGATCTTGTTGGTAATATATATCTGCGATCCGATTGGAAACCGCAACTTCCGAAATTTCCTTATCGAAGTTCCCTATCTTTTTGATCTTGTCTAGATGTTTTGCTTCGTTATTATAATCGCCCTCCATGGCGTAAATTTTCGCCATGATAAAATGAGCCCTGGTGTTAGATGGATTAGAGTCTAGAATGTCTCTGATGAGGATACGAGAGTCGACGTAATTTCCCATAGCCGCCAAAGCCAGAGCTTTCTCAAACGAATCCTTTTTGGATTGAATGAGAAACGAACCTGCCGCGACGATCAGGATGATTCCAGCTGCTACGAGAATTACAAAGATCATTTTTCGGAATTTCTGCTATTAACTAAATAAATGTTGGATAAAATCAAACGTTTTCAATATCCTGCTCCCGATGGGAAGAATCACTTACCTGAGGTTTGCATTTTCCCTCTTCCTCCGGGACTGGATCACCAGTGTATTGCACGTCGTATTCTCGACGTTTTTTGCCTACGGATTTTTATTCGGATTTTTCTCCCTTCGTACGGAAAAAAGACCCACGGACATTTCTAGTATCGATCTATTCCTCAATTCTCCGTACCTGGTTTTATCTCTTTGTAGCCTTGCTTTAATTTTTATGAGCATTGTCCGGGTCATGACTCGTTCCGGGGATAACGGAATTATGATGGCAGTAGGCGGTAACCGGCAGGGAGTCGTGCTCCTGCAAACCGTAGAACTCTGGATTATCCATGGGATCGGGTTCTTATTGTCTTTAATTTTAAGCGTTTTTATCCCGATCGGAAAGTCCGAATTAGTCTCTCCTCTGGACTATATCTCCAGTTTGGGCGCAGAGGCCATCCTAATCGGAGGAATTAGCGCGCTTGTCGCCTATTTGTATACCTTAGTTGATCCTTATAGATCTATCAGGAGGGGAAAATGATCCTTAGGATTAATAATCTCTCCAGACATTACGGTTCTACCAAGGCTGTTAATGGGATCTCCTTCGATATCAACCAATCCGACTATGTCGCAATAGTTGGACCTTCCGGTTCCGGAAAAACCACACTTCTTTCCATGATCACTGGCATGTTGTCCAGTAGTTCTGGAGAGATCTACTTCGATACATTAAAACTTTCCTCCATGACCAAAGGGGAACTCGCTCGATTCAGGGCGAAAAACATAGGACTGATCTTCCAGTTTTCCGAACTGGTTTCTCACCTAACTGTAGAAGAGAATATTCTTCTGCCCGCATTACTCGTAGGAAAATTCGAGGAACAGGAATATAGAGAAAAATGTGAGTTTCTCATTTCCAGTCTGCATCTTCATACGATACGAGACCAACTCCCAAGTAGTCTTTCAGGTGGTCAGATCCAGATGACTGCGATCGCAAGAGCTCTTATCAATGAACCAGAGATACTTCTTGCGGACGAACCATCCGGAGATTTGGATCCTGAAAATAGTGAACTAGTACGTAAACTTCTCTCCGATTTTAATTCCAGAGGACTAACGATCCTACT
The DNA here is from genome assembly GCF_003112675.1 of Leptospira johnsonii. NCBI lineage: Bacteria > Pseudomonadati > Spirochaetota > Leptospiria > Leptospirales > Leptospiraceae > Leptospira > Leptospira johnsonii. The sequence goes on from NZ_BFAY01000007.1 coordinate 318,048, forward strand.
CGTGACCCACGATATGAATCTGGCATTCGATGCTAAGACGATCTACGAAATGAGAGAAGGAAGTTTTACCAGAGTCGTTAAATGAGTTCTATTATAGGCGTGGATATCGGCGCCCAAAGTATCAAAGCCTGTCTTACTAACGAGTCCGGCAAAATAATTTCTCAATCCGATCGAAAGACCGGACCGGAAATGGATTCTAAACTTTTTCTAACTTCTTTAGAAGAACAGATCTCGGAACTCATCGCAGATTCCAAAGATCCGGTAAAAGGTATCGGACTCGGAAGTCCCGGACCAATAGATAAAGAAAATGGAATATTGATCTCTTCTGCAAATCTTCCCTTATTAAAAAATGTTCCCTTAGTAGATTTCTTAAAGAAGAAGTTTAACGTTCCGGTATATTACGATAACGACGCAAACTGTGCGGCACTCGGTGAGTATTGGTTTGGAGAAGGTAAAGCTTCTTCCAATCTGGTTGTTCTTACCCTAGGAACTGGATTAGGTGGAGGATGGGTTTTCCAAGGCAAATTATTCGACGGATATCTTGGAAATTCTATGGAAGTGGGCCATACCACGATCCATCCTGGCGGAGCACTTTGCGGTTGCGGACAAAGAGGCTGCGCAGAAGCTTATTTCAGCGCGAGCGGATTCTCTTCTAGATTTTTAGAAAAAACAGGCTCCAAACTTTCCGATGTAGAAACACTTTTCGATCTGGCTTCTAAACATCATAAGGAAGCAAACGAGATCTTGGAAGAAGGGATAGAAAGTTTAGCGCAACTCATCCGTAATTTAGTCCATTTACTCAATCCTGAGCATATCGTATTGTCCGGAGGGATAGCCAAGTCCTATTCGGTTTTCGGAAAACGACTTGAAAAGAGGGTGAGAGAAATCATATTTCCCATATTCAAAGAATACGTAAAGATCCTTCCAGGAAAATCGGTCACCGGGGCACTGGGAGCGGCAAGTTTATGTTTGGATAATAAAACATGACAGATTCGTGCATATTTTGTAAAATTATCAATAAAGAGATCCCATCCAAGATCATTTTCGAGGACGAGAATCTATTAGCTTTTCATGATATTTCTCCTCAGGCGCCTACTCATTTTCTGGTCATTCCCAAAAAACATATCGTGGACATAGACAAAACCGGAGCAGAAGACAAAGCCCTCCTTGGAGAAATTTTATTCAGAGCTACAGAAATCGCAAGGTCTCTCGGGCTCAATAAAGACGGTTTCAGAATTGTGAATAATATGGGTGTACTCGGCGGCCAAACGGTATTCCATCTTCATTTTCATATACTGGGCGGAAGACAAATGAAATGGCCCCCAGGCTGATCTGTAACGAGGATCTATTTTGAAAAAATTATTACTCGGATTCGGGATCAGCGTTTTATCTCTTGGTTTTCTATTTTGGAATCTGGATCTTTCCGGTTTTACTTCTATTCTAGAAAGATGGAAACCTATCTTTCTAGTTCCATTCTTCATCGCCATACTTTGGGGATTACTCTTATTCTCTTGGAGATGGTATTTACTACTTGGGAAAAAAGTCCCGTTCAGGACTGCTCTTCTTTCCGCTTATATAGGAGTGGGAGCAAATCAGTTTTTGCCAGCAAGAGGAGGAGATATCTTCCGTCTCTATCTCTGTAAAAAAGGAGAAAGTATCGGTTACGGAAGTTTAGTCAGCGGCATCTTCTTAGAAAAGGTATTGGACTTCTCCTTTATATTCTGCGCAGGACTCGGTGCTCTTTTTATTTTAGGAGTTAACGGACCCGAAACAAAGATATTATTTCCTTTACTAGGTATCTTAGGGATTTTTTCCGCGTTAGTGATCGTTCGTTTATTTCACCGGCATCTGATCTCTTTGGGGGAATTTTTATTTTCCAAAATAGGAAAGAAGGAATTTTTCTCGGAAAAACTTGCTCCACAAGTTGCGGAATTAGGAAGTTTTTTAACTTTTCGTAATGTTTCCAGTTATGGAGTTCTAACCGCCGGCACATGGCTTTTAGGGTACGCAATTCATTATACTCTTTTGCAATATTTAGTCGGTATCCATTTAAGTCCTTTAGAAACAGTATTTATCATGTTCTGTGGAGCCGTGGGTGTGATGGTACCTTCTGCGCCATCCGGAGCTGGAGTATATCACGCTTCCATCACATCCGGATTCGTGTTATTAGGGAGAGAAAGTTCGGAAGGATTGGTATACGCAACCACCGTTCATCTAGGGCAGATGGTTGCGCTTGGAATTTTAACGGCTATACTCTACGTTTACTGGTCTTTCACTGAAAAAGAAAGAACCGAGTAAGATCGTAACCGCTTGTTATGCGATTATGGAGAATCTGGTTTTGAGATCTTTTCCAAATTTTCGCAACCTGGTATTCCCAGTCTCGGGCCTCTTTGTCCTTTAAAAGGTTCGCAAGTAGTATTCTCCAATCCGGCTATACAAGCTTCGAAAGAAGCAACGGTCTCAGCAGTCAATTCTTGCTTTTGAGATTTTCTTTGCTCTCTCGCCTTATCGAAATTTTCCTTAAAATAGGAAACACATCCTTCCTCAGATTGCATAAAAATAGGAAGAGTAGCTCTATATTGGGCCGGTATCTTTGCTATATCGTCCTTACTACATTCTATCATTTTCGAACAAAGCGCTTTTTGGAACCGAGGAGCTAATTCCATAATTTTGTCTTCGGGAGATTTCGAGCAGGAAATCATAAGGACAATTCCGGAAAGAAATAATATTAAAACTCTATTCTTTTTCATTGGATACCCCAAAATAAATTTCCAACAAATTAGTCGCCTAGCTTCATTCGAAAATCCTTTTTCTATTATTTTATGGTTTTATGAAAATTTTGTCCCTTTTTTGCGTCTTATATGATTCAAAATGATTTTTTTATTTCCAAATCTAATTCACCTAGGTAATTTCTAAACCCTCTATTCTATGGATAAATCTAAAAACGGAAAAAACTCCCGGGTAGTCATCACCGGCATCGGAGTCATTCTTCCGAACACTTTTTCAGTACAAGACTTTTGGACAAATCTTTCAGAAGGAAGATCCCAATTGGATTTTATTACCCGTTTCCCTACGGAAGACTTTCCGATCAAGGTTGCAGGAGAGATGAACACTTTCGATTGGAAGAAACATCTGCCTGATCTGAGCGATAAATATTCTAAAAATTATAATACGGAAACTCTCGCATTAATGGCAGCCATGGAAGAAGCCAATAAAGATGCAGGCATCACAAAAGGAGATCTACATCCTAGCAGAGTCGGTTTTATAGATTCTTCTTCCAGGGCATCTATGGCCTGGTGGGACTTTGCTTGGAGAAAATATTTGGAAGAGAAGGACGATAACGTGTTCGACCGTTATTCCGTTCTTACTTCTATGGCTTCCAATCCGACAAACTTAACGGCGATTAACGCGAATATCCAAGGTTTTGTGACCACCGTATCCGCGGCTTGTGTCGGAGGTCATCATGCGATCAGCTTATGTTACCAAGCCATCCGCAAAGGTAGAGCGGAAGTAATGTATGCCGGAGGTCATGAATTTCCTCTTCTAAAACCTTTGATGATGATGTATTCTGATCCAATGAGCAGGGTCATGTCTTTGGAAAAGGACAATCCTAAAAAAGGAATGAAGCCTTATGATAAAAACAGGGACGGATTTTTATTAGGAGAAGGAGCGGTCGTCCTCGTAATGGAAAGATTAGACAGGGCTCTTCAAAGAGGCGCCAAGATCTATTCGGAAGTTTTAGGAACTTATAGCTATAATGAAGCAGACCATGCGATGAGAATGGACTTAACCGGTAAAAAAGCAACTACAGGTCTCAGGCATCTAATGAAGATCAGCGGACTTCGTTTGGGAGATATCGATTATTTCTGCGGACATGGAACCGCTACGTATAACAACGATTTGGCGGAGAGTCGCGCTATAGGTCATTTATATGAGGGTCGCCCTAAATTCCATTGGGCGCCTGTCGGTTCTATTAAACCGATCTTCGGCCATACATTTGGAGCGGCAGGAATTATCAATGTGGCTGCGACTTCTCTTATGTTGAAAAATCAGACCCTATGTCCTACCATCAATCTAGAGAATCCGGATCCTGAATGCGATCACGACCATGTCGCAGAAGGAGCCAGAAAGGCGAAAATCAGATATGCAATTTCCATGGCGTTTGCGATCGGAAGCCAATCTTCATTCGTAAGTTTGGCTGCTCCGGAGTTTTGAGGGGTATATGCAGTTATCAAAACAATATAATGTTCTTAAAAGGACCGGAGTGGCCCTTCTTTATAAAGGGCCGTTTTCAGAGACCACCATTTCTTCTTTAAACGACCTTCTAAAAGAAAAGTTAGAGGATGAAAAGAAAAAGAACCGAATCCTAACAGTATTCGTGGAAATGGCCCAGAACGTTGCTCACTATTCGGTCGAGAGGGACGAAAAAAGCGGTATAGGCATTTTAGTATTAAGAAGAAAGGCCCATAACTGGGAACTCAATTGTGGAAACGCAGTCACTCCAGAGCAAGCTGCATTCTTAAAAAGTAAATTAGAAGAAACTAAAAAACTTTCCCAAGAAGAACTCAAACAAAAATACAACGAACAGATCCGTTCCGACAGGCCCGAAAAAAGTAAGGGCGCAGGTTTAGGATTTTTTGAGATCGCAAGAAAATCGGATATGCCTTTGGTGTATCAGTTAGAGGAGGCGGACAACGGGGATCTATTCTTCCGATTGACTGCCCGATTTCTGTTAGAAGGCGCTTATTCTTCGAATCTTTAAGACGAACAACTCAAACCGAATCTATTTTGATGATCACGATCGTATGATTGTCTCTGGTCAATCTGAGATTCGCTTCTTCCGAAAGGATCCTGCAGGTTTCTCTAAGATCCTCATGATCTCTTAGGATCTTTTCTATCTGATCTATGTTCAGAACTTCAGTAAGACCGTCGGTACAGATCAGTATAAAATCTCCCGGAGACAGTTTTCCGGAATAATCGAAGGTATCCACTTCTATACTTTTAGTTCCGCCGCCGATACAACTGGTTAAAAGATTTCTGCCGAAACTGGAGCCCAACTCTTCTCCAATATTATGATCTACTGTTACTTTACTAAGCCCATTCTTAGTAAAATGATAGAGGCGGCTGTCTCCTACGTTAAAGATCCAGGATTTTCTCTTTCCCAAAAGACAACCTACTAAAGTGGTTCCCATCTTGGGCTTTCCTATGGATTCTCCGTACGCGTTTACTTCGTTATTAATTTTGCGGATCAGGTTTTTCCAACCGGAAGAAGGTAACTCTTCGATAGGACGGATCGCTTTCTCCATCCAAGCAAGTTTTTCTAATGCGACTCTACTTGCGATCTCCCCTGCCTCATGTCCTCCCAGACCGTCTGCCAAGGCGAATAGTCCGGAAAATTCTTCCGTGTCTAACGTGCGGACCGTTTCAGATTCCCCGTGAGTTTGGCCGCATACCAAACTATCTGCGGCCAAAAAAGAATCCTCGTTGTGAGAGCGAAAGTTTCCTTTGTCCGTGATTGCATAATACCGGAGTTTCATATTTTTTTTGACCGGAAAAACCGTTTACAATTCTATAAACGGAATTACGCAATTTTGACTCATCCGAACTTTCCTACAAGAAAAAGATTACGTTTTTATTTAGCAGTATAGCCGCCGTCGACCGGAAGCGCCACACCGGTGATAAAGGAAGCCTCGTCGGAACATAGCCAAACGGCCGCCTTGGCCACTTCACTCGGTTCTGAAAGCCGGTTGACCGGATGTAATCTGGTAATTTTTTTCTCCGCTTCCTTCGGATCAGAAGAAGAATGAAAAAGTCCCTCTAACATTTCTGTTCGAATAAATCCGGGACAAACTGAGTTTACTCTGATCTTTTTTTCCGCGTATTCCAATGCGGCTGATTTTGTAAGTCCGACTACTCCATGTTTTGCCGCGGAATAAGGAGCCACTTTCCAATCGGCACCGACGAGTCCCGCGATAGAGGATACATTAACGATAGAACCCCCTCCTCTTTTTAATAGTAGTTCTATCTCATGTTTCATACAAAGCCAGGTGCCTTTCAGATCCACTGCGATCACTTTGTCCCAAACTTTTTCAGGATATTGGTGAAGATCGGTTGCTAGTCCGCCAACTGCAGCGTTATTCACTGCGTAATCCAGGCCTCCGAATTCCGACTCTGCTTTTTGTACTAATTCTTTTACTTGGGAATCGTCGGATACGTCGCATCGAAAGAATTTTACCTTTCCACCCAGTTTGGAAATTTCTTCTTCGGTTTTTTTTCCTTCTTCTTCCCTTCTTCCGCAGAATAGGACTTTTGCACCTCTGGAAACAAATTCCAGTACGATTGCTTTTCCGATCCCTGCGTTCCCACCGGTGACTAATGCGACTTTATCTTTCATCGGATCTTTCTAGTTTCTCCGGTCCTGACTTTGTTCAGATATTTTTTGAGATGAGAATTGATCGTCTGAAGATCTTCCAACTCTTGAGAAGGATCCACTTTTCCCAGATCCGCAACTAAGATCAGAAGATATCTTAACTCTTCTAAATGTACTTTTGCTCTCAGGATATTTTTTACTTTTTCGGCACGGATCCTGGTTCCCCAGGCTCCTGCGATCCTAACAGGTAATAAAGACGAAATGGATCTGATATGTTCTAAAAGGCTTGGCTCTACTTTTCCTTTCCAGGTCTCGCAAAGTTCGTATAAATGAAGAAGGAACACATGTGCAAGATTCCAAACTTCCAGTTTACGAAATCCGAATACGAATCCGTCCGGCCCAACCGCACTCGAGATCTCTTTTCCGATCTCGGGGCTTTGCATCTTGATGTATTTCCCTGTATCGAATTTCTTTTTGAACTCGGAGGGAATCGGAACTACTTTTCTAAGTTTATAATCAAAGAATAAAACTCTGATCTTTACGACAGATACCTTCTCCGCTCGATTCCTTTTAGAAAGTCGGAAGTATAGATCGAAAGACTTCTCTCCGAAATTGTCCAAAGAAACGTCGATGATCACTTTATCCTTATATAATAATTCTCCCTGATATTGTATGGAAGCATTCGCAAATATGATGCTGTTTCCATGTATATCAGTTACCGAATAACCTAAGTATTGGAAGAATTGAAGATGAGCTTCCATCACAAGGTCCAAGATACTTGCAAAAGAAACATGTATGTCCAAACTCAGATCGATCTTACGGATCGGGATCTCCGTCGAAAAATAATATTCCGAAGGAAACTCCGCTTCCACCTGAGCAGTTTGGACCTTGGAATTCATACTTAGAATTTCGCCCTGAATTCGGACGGGATCTCCAAGGTTTTTTTAGAAACATAGTCGTAAAAGACTAGGAAAATTTTTGCAAATCCCACTTCTTCTTTGGAAACTTTTTGAGAAGCGGAAATATGCAGCTCGCAAGACTTCTTCCCTAAATTAAAAATTCCAGCGGAAAATTCCAAAACGTCTCCTGCTTTTGCTTCGGACTTATATTCCACTTCCATTTTAGGGATGATGATATTTGCTCCCGCAATATTTGCCTTGGACCAAGTGTAGGACTCTAAGAATGCATCAAATACTTCGTTCACAAGAGGGATGAAAGTTTCGTATGTTAGGTGAGAAACAAAAAGTCCACCTACCACAGTGGCGCTCCTGGTATCGGATCTGCGGACCATTAATTCTGTCTTGAAGATAAAAGACTCTTGGTTGGAGACTTGTGACATCAGCTTTTCTTTCTCGAAAGGTTCCATCTTAGTATCGGAGCCTGGAAATCCGATCTTAAAGCCTTAAGTCTCTCCTAAGAGTGGGAATGATGTAAGATCTGAAATTTTTTATACCCGAGTCAGGCAAAAAAGAGAGGCCTAATCCCTCCTACTTAGTAAACACTCGCATTAAACGATGTTAGTCTTTTTATGCGAAATATCATGGGATTTAAACGCACGATTTGACAGTATTTTCATACAGATTTCGTATGAATTCGGCCTTTTTTCCGTCAAAAATTTAACCTTTAGTGAAAAGGCTTTTTGTCCGGGCTTTTTTACATAATAAACGAATGCCACAAGAATCGAAACATCAAACTACTAAGATTCTTTCCGATCCTGATTCCCTTGTGCGGGAATTCGTCAAGCCTCGCATGTACTTACACTTGGCCACGACAATGTCTAGGCCGAATGCACTTATCTATTCTCTCTCCAGAGTTTTTGAAGGAACAAATCCGGAGTTCACTATAAGCGTTGCGGGTATTCATTCCAGCGCTCATTGTCTCGCTCTTTCCGGCATCGTGAAAAAGATGATCACTGGTTTTGCCGGAGATAATTATCCTAAACCAAGTCCCAACAGTTTATATAAGGACTTGATGAGAGGGAAACCTTTCGAGTTGGAACTTTGGTCCCTTCTCACCTTAGTGCAAAGATTGATGGCGGGTGCCATGAAACTTCCGAGCTTTGTTTCTAACTCTTTGGTAGGGTCTGACCTGATTACGGACAAATTGGGAAAGACCGCATTCTTATATCATAAGCCTACCGAAGGAAATCCTTTCGGAGAAGCTGCAAGCCCTCATCTAGTTACCGAAAGCAGAGGAACCAGAGAAAAGGACATGGTGGTTCTTCTTCCACTCTGCCCCGAGATCACATTGGTCCACGGAGTAGTAGCTGACGAAGACGGGAACATAGTACTTTCTCAACCTGGAGGAGAAGCGGCCTGGGGTGCGCTTGCAGCGACAAAGGGTGTGATCGCAACTGTGGAGAAGATCGTACCAAGAGGAACAGTTCCTCCTGAACTAGTGCATATACCGAGTACGAAAGTTTTAGGCATTGCTCCTGCAAGATTCGGGGCTCATCCTCAATCCTTGAGAGTGCAAGGTTTTCCCGAGATCCCCGCATTCGAAGGAGTGGAATCTTATCTGGACGATTACGAATTCCAAATGGAGGCCAATAAGGCGGCAGGCATTCCCGCCAAGGCCGAAAAATGGTATAAAGAAAATGTAATGTTATCCGGAGGCCATGAAGATTATCTGGATCTGATCGGAGAAGTCAGGCTCAGACGTTTAAAAATGACTCCTCCGGAACATTCTCTTTCTTCTCCCGAAAATCCAAAAACAGTAAACGACTCGGAACAGATGATCATTCTTGCAGCAAGAGCGATCATAGAGAAGGTCAAGACAAAAGGGTATAAAACCATTCTCGCAGGAATTGGAGCCGCACATATAGCTGCCTGGACAGCAGCCAAACTTCTGGAAAAAGAAGGGATCCATATCAAGATCGTTGCGGAGCTTGGATTTTACGGAATGAAACCTTTTGCGGGTGATGTCTTTCTTTTCAGTCAACTTCATACTCGGCACTGCTCAATGTTGTCGGATATAGTAAGTATCTTGGGAACAATCGTACCTGATGACTGTTTGGGAGTGATCGGCGCCGCAGAAGTGGACTGGTTCGGAAATATCAACTCGGTCTTGGATGGAAAAGGGAACTTCTTAGTTGGATCCGGAGGAGCAAACGATATCGTATCCGCAGCGGACACGATCGTAGTAGCAAAGGCCAACCGTTTTCGTTTCGTGAGAAAAGTAAAACATATCACTTCTCCCGGCGAAAGAGTGGTAGAAGCGGTATGTCAGTTCGGTAGATTTCAAAGGTCTTCTTTTTCGGACCATCCTTTCGAATTAACTTCCTGGCTTGCCCCCGCTTCCGACGAAGAAATGGAACCAGAAGAAGCCGTTCTAAGATATACACTTTGGCTTCCCCCCGACGAAGATCTTTCCATCCCCCAAGAGCCTGAGATCAATTCGGATGAATTGACTGCTCTCAGAGAATTAGATCCGGAAAGAATTTATACGGAACAATTTATGGTGTACACTCGTTTGCCTTAAGTATGATAAAGATGAAGCAAAAGATTGGAATTATGACTGGAAATTTATTATGGACCAAAGGAGTATTGATCCATGGCGAATTCTAAAAACCTAGTTTCGAACGGGGTTCGAATCACCGGGATTGGACATTATCTCCCGGAAAGGATCGTCACTAACGACGAAATTCGCCCTAGATTAAAATATCCTGAAATGCATCCCGCAGAAAGAGCAGTCATCGGTAATATTGGCGTAACGGAAAGAAGAAGGGCGAACGAAAAAGAAACCGCTCAGTTCATGGCGGCGGAAACCTCCAAAATGATCCTGAAAGACGCAGGAAAAAAAGCAGAAGATGTGGACTTATTCATTCTAGCAAATTGGACGGACCGGCTTTATCTTCCGGATCTGGCTCCCCAAGCTTCCAAACTTGCAGGGACTTCCAATTCATTAGCATTCGATATTTGTACCGCTTGTACCGGTTTTGTTCACGGAGTACAAATGGCATCAGCGTTCTTAAGCAGCGGTAAATTTAAGAGCGCACTCGTGATCGGTAGCGAAAGATTTTCTATTAGGACCAAAATGAACGGTTATGGAGAATTCACTGCAGGTGATGCGGCTGCAGGAGTTCTTTTAGAATATACCGGAAATAAAGAATTCGGTATCATCGACTCCTTTTTGAAAGATGACGGAGATCTTTCCAATATCATCGAAATTGGACCAGGACCGAATTTTTATATAAAAAGTTATCCGGAACTTGTGACTAACGCTGCAGATCTCACACTTTCTTCTATGGACGATCTATTAAAAAAGAATGGTCTAGAGTTAGAAGACATAGACTGGGTCATCCCTCATCCGGGAACAGATGTGGTAGTGCAGGACGTTCTCAAAAGAACAAAATTCCCTAGAGAAAAAATACTTTTTAATTTTGAAAGAATGGGAAATACTTCCGCAGCATCCATCCCAGTAGCATTATCCGAATATTATTATAAAGGGATCGTCAAAAAGGGAGACTTGATCCTTTCCCCTGCGGTAGGAGCCGGATTTTATTGGGGCGGACTTTTGTATCGCCTCTGAAAATTCGATATTTAGAATATAATATAAAAATAAAGGTGAAGTAGAAGGATGATCGTAACAGGGTTCGAACTAAAAGAAAGACTGAATGCCGAATCTGCGTCCGAAGTTTATAAAGCTGTCCGTAAAGAGGACAGTAAGTCCGTTATCATCAAATTTCTTCCGGTTTTGGACGAATTACATCCTTCCGTTGTTAATCTTAGGAACGAATTCGAGATCCTAAATTTACTTTCTTCCGGTTATTTTGTTAAACCGATTAAGTTCGAAAAACTCCAAGACGGGTTCGCACTTTTTATGGATTTCGTGCCTGGAGGTTCCCTAAAGGATTTTATCTCCAAAAAGCCGATGACACTTTCGGACTTTTTTCCCATCTCCATCCAACTTGCAGAAAGACTCAGCGAGATACATTCCAAAAAGATCATACACAAAGACTTAAAACCTGAGAACATAATATTCAATAAGGATGAAAAACAGGTCCGGATCATAGACTTCGGGATTTCCACCAGGTTAAATAAAGAAGAGACTTCCTGGTCTGCACCTAATATTTTAGAAGGTTCCATCCATTACGTTTCTCCTGAGCAGACGGGAAGAATGAACCGTTCCGTGGATTACAGAAGCGATTTTTATTCTTTAGGGATCACCTATTACGAAATGCTCCTTGGAAAACTTCCGTTCGACGGGGACGATCTTTTACAATTAGTACATTCTCATCTGGCTAAGATCCCGACCTCTCCAAAAGAAGCAAGATCCGAAATCCCCACTGTACTTTCAGAAATTATAATGAAGCTTCTGGCAAAAAATGCAGAAGACAGATACCAGACAGCAAGAGGACTCCAGGGAGATTTGGAAAAGGCATTCGCTCTCTGGAAAGAAAAGACCGATTTCCCATCTTTCCCTCTTGCCCAAACCGATTTTTCCACGGAATTCAAGATCCCTCAGAAACTCTATGGAAGGGACGAGTATATAAAAACTCTTCTGGATGAATTCAAATCTGTAGCTACAAACGGAAGATCCAGAATGGTTTTGATCGGAGGTTATTCCGGTGTAGGAAAATCCTCACTTGTGAAGGAGATCAATAAACCTCTCACTGAATCCAAAGGTTATTTTATCTCGGGAAAGTTCGACCAATACAATCGGAACCTGCCCTTCTCCGCTATCATCCAAGTATTCTCCAGTTTGGTGGAATTGATCCTAACTGAATCTCCAGAAAGAATTGAAGCTTGGAAGAGTAAGATCAAAAAAGCGATAGGCGCCAATGGGAAAGTGGTTACAGATGTGATCCCGGAATTGGAGATCATTATCGGAAAACAGGAACCTGTTCCGGAACTTGGTCCCCAAGAGAATGCAAACCGTTTTTATATAGTATTCCAAAACTTCATTAAGGTTTTTGCAAATCCTGATCATCCCCTTGCGATCTTCCTGGATGACATGCAATGGGCAGACACCGCTTCCTTGGAACTTCTCAAAAATCTGATGGAAGATGTAACCGTAAATTATCTTTTCATCATATTGGCATACAGAGACAACGAAGTGGATTCTTCCCACCCTTTCCAAGTATTGTTGGATACTTTGGAAAAAGAAGGATTAGATCCATATAAGATCGTGCTCCAGCCTTTGGCATTAAAAGATGTAAGACAATTACTCTCAGACAGTCTTTATATTCCGGAAGATAAAACCGTAGAACTGGCGGAGATCATCCATTCCAAAACGGGAGGAAATCCGTTCTTTATCGGGGAACTTCTAAAACAACTCGCCAAAGAGGACTCTGTCTATTTCGATCAGGGCTCCGGAAAACCGGGAGAAGGTCTCTGGAAATGGGACATCGCCAAGATCAGAAATACCAAGATTTCGGATAACGTAGTAGAACTTTTAGTAAATAGGATCCGTAAACTTTCTCCTAAGATCCAAGAAACCTTGGAATTGGCCGCGTGTATCGGAAGTAGTTTTGATCTAGCACTTCTGACCCGGATCTTAGAAACGGATTACAAAACTGCACTCAGCTCTTTACAAGAAACCATCGCGGAAGAATTGATCGTCCCGATCGGAGAGAACTATCGTCTCGCGGAATCTTTCGAAGAAACACAAGCGAATAAGGAAAAAAATTACCAGACTGCGAAAACAGTGACGTTCCGATTCCAACACGATAGGGTCCAACAAGCTGCTTACGAAATTATAGAAGAAGAAAAGAAAAAGAAGATCCGTTTACAATTGGGAAGATTCCTGATAGAAGGGGCGGACTCAAAACATATCGAAGACAATATTTTCGATATTGCAAATCACATGAATATCGGCTCCGGGCTAATTACCGAACCTGCGGAAAAACTAAAACTGGCTCAATTGGATCTTATCGCAGGGAAGAAGGCCAAAAATTCCACAGCATACAAACCGGCTCTCTCCTATATCGCAAAAGCCAGAGAATTACTCTTCCTTCTTCCGGAAGCTTCTCAAGGAGACGACGCTCTTTGGAATGCAAAATACGAACTTTGTTATTCTATCTTCAGGGAATTAGGCGAAACCCAATATCTAACAGGGAATTTTGAAGATTCTCAAAAAACCATAGATACACTTTTAAAGTATGCAAGATCTCCGATCGAAAAGGCGGATGCTTGTAACTTGCTCATCATTCAATATTCCGCTCTTGGAAAATTCGACCTTGCTCTTCCTATGATTATTAAAGCGCTCCAACCTTTGGGTGTGGATATTCCTGAAAAAGATCATGAAAAAGTAACCGGAGAAGAGATAGAGATCGTAAACAAGGCACTGGAAGGAAAGACTGTAGATTCCTTGTTGGACCTCCCACTGATCCAAAAACAGGAACAGATCATGGCGGTAAATCTTTTGATCAGCGCCATTCCTACCGTTTACAATTTTGCATTATCCCTTTTCCCGATCGTTTCCTTGAAGATGGTAAACCTATTCTTGAAATACGGAAATCTTTCCGATCCTTACGGATATTCCATGTATGCGATCCTTCTTACTTCAGGATTCCAGCAGTACAGAAGAGGTTATGAATTCGCGGAACTTGCCGTCAAGGTGAGTGAAAAATACAAGAACCCGAGCGGGATCACTAAGGCAGCGAATATTCTCGCAAACTATACCACTCCTTTCGTAAGACATCTAAAATATTCGGAAGAGATCAACCATAGAGGGATCCAGGCCAGTTTGGAATCCGGGGAATTCCTACATGGTGGTTACTGCGCAATGAACGACGCAGTCAATGTGGTTCTACAATCCAAAAATTTAGAATTAGTAAAACCTAAAATAGACGGTCTTTTAAAATTTACTCGTAAGGTAAAAAATAACTTAGCTATCGATACTGTTCTGGCATCCGCATTAGTAGTTTCTAACCTAAGAGGAAAGACTACTTCTCATTTGGAATTCTCCATCGAGGAAATGAATGAGAGCGAATATATCGAATTATGTAATTCTCACCAAAGCCCTTTCCCTGTTTGTCTTTTCAAGATCATGAAGGCAAGGACACTTCTCAGCTATGGAGAAGCGGAAAGCGCATTAAAAGAATTAGAAGAATCCGAAAGTATGCTCGGGTTTATTTCCGGCCAAATAGCAGTCGAAGAACATGGGTATTTATACTCTCTCGCAATGGCTGCGAACTATAAACTTTCTACCCAAGAACAAAAAGCAAAGTTCTTAGAAAGGATCAAGAAGAACCAACAGAAACTCAAACTTCTTTCCGAAAACGCTCCGGAAAACTTCGAGCACAAATATCTTTTGGTAGAAGCTGAACTTGCAAGACTAGAATACAAAAACTGGAAAGCAGCTAAAACGTACGAACAAGCAGTACAACTTGCAGGCAAAAACGAATATTATAACGACGAAGCCTTAGCCGCGGAACTCGCATCCAAATTCTGGTTCTCCAAAGGGAGTGCCAAGATCGGATCCCAGTACATCGCAGAGGCCTACCAAAAGTACGGAAGATGGGGAGCGATTAAAAAGCAGGAACTTCTCAAAACCAAATTCCCGGAATTCATTCGAGAAAAAGGAAGAGATACTTTCCGAACTACACGCACCATCGGAACTTTAAGCACAAGGACCGCTTCCGCTACTGAAGTATATTCAGGCCAGACCCTGGACTTCCAGTCCATTCTGAAAAGTTCCACCGCTATCTCCGGAGAGATCAAACTAGAGTCCCTATTGGATACTTTGATGCAGATCTCTATAGAGAACGTGGGCGCCGAAAAAGGTGTAATGATCTTAAGAAGGGATGGAAAACTTTTCGTAGAAGCGGAAGGAAGTACTACCGATGACGAGATCAGAGTTCTTCAGGGAATTCCGATCCAAGAAAGTAAAAATATACCGATCAGCGTTATTTACTATGTAGAGAGGACAAAAGAAGATCTGGTTCTCAGGAACGCGTTTGCGGATGAGAAGTTCAACAAGGACCCGTATATTAGAGAAAGGAAAACAAAATCCGTTCTATGTTCTCCGATCATCAAACAAGGGGAACTGATCGGTATTCTATATTTGGAAAATAATCTTTCCGAGGCGGCATTCACTTCGGATAGATTGCAGACAATCTCCATTCTATCTTCTCAGGCAGCGATCTCCATCGATAACGCATTACTTTATGCGAATTTGGAAAGCAAGGTCGCAGAAAGGACTAAAGAATTAGCTCAAGCCAACGACGATTTGGCATTAAAAAATCAGCATATTACAGATAGTATTACATATTCTTTGAATATCCAGCAGGCAATTTTACCTTCTTCTGAAGTATTAGGAAACGCACTTTCCGATTATTTCGTGGTATTCCGTCCAAAAGATATAGTATCCGGAGATTTTTACTGGTTTTCAAAACAGGAAGACACAATATATATCGCATCCGTCGATTGTACCGGTCACGGAGTTCCTGGAGCTCTTATGTCCATGATTGGAAATACTTTGCTCAATCAGATCGTGAACGAAATTGGTATTACCGATCCGGGTTCTATTTTAGAAGATTTGCATAAAAAGGTTAGACAGGCCCTCAAACAAGACATGGACCAAACAAATTCCAGAGATGGAATGGACCTTTGTTTATTAAAGATTGAAGGAAACAATTTATACTTTGCGGGAGCAAAACGGCCTATTTTTATTGGAAAAGGCGGAGTCTTGACCGAAATTAAAGGTGATAGATTCTCGATCGGCGGAAGGCAAAAAGAAGAAACGCGAAAATTTACTACACACTCCATTCCCTTGGAAAAAGGAATACGTACGAGTGTTTACTTAACCACGGACGGCTTTATGGACCAGCCGAATCCGGACCGACAAAAAATCGGTACCAAAGGCTTGCTAAACTTCTTAAGCGGGATAGAACATCTTTCCTGCGAAGAACAAAAAGAACGTTTAGAATCCTTCCTGTTAGCCCACCAAAATGGAGAGGCCCAGCGGGACGACATAACACTAGTCGGTGTGATACTGGGGGGAAGATAAGGAGATGTTTCTGAAAAAGGAAGATGCTGATGATGGAAAATGAAGTCATAAATCTATTTAAGACTTATCAGGAAACCAGCGAATACAATCTGCTCGTATCCTTTAAGGGGAGGCTGTCTCAAGAAGTTCTTACTGAACTTGGATCTATGATCCGGACTTCTTTGAGCACGGAATCCAAAATTAAGAAAATTTTTGCGGTATTTATTGAACTAGCGCAAAATATGCTGCACTACTCGGCTGAGCGCAAAATTAACGAAGAGCAGAAAGACGCAGGCGTAGGGATCCTCATAGTTAGGGAAAATTCGATTGGCTACCATGTTGCTTCGGGAAATTTGGTACTAAACGAGAAGATCGAATTTTTGACCGAAAGGATCCAAAAAATCAACTCCATGAATAAGGACGAATTAAAGTCCTTCTACCAACAGCAACTTAGATCGGAGAGGCCGGAAGATAGCAAAGGAGCAGGCGTGGGATTAATCGATATTGCCAGGAAGTCAGACGGACCTCTGGTGTTTCGTTTCGATAAATTGGATGGCAAACTATCCTTTTTTACAATCTCCGCATTCTTTACGAAGGAAAACTAATCATGGAATCCTTACATATACAACAGACTAAAACTTCACCGGAAATCATCTTAGAATCGGACAAGGGGCTCGCGGAAATCATCGGAGAATCTTATCCAGAAAACGCAATGGCGTTTTACAAACCAGTCTTCGAGTGGTTGTCAGCAATCCAAACTGCAGGAAAGCAGATCCAGTTCCGTTTTCAAATGGATTATTTTAACACTAGCTCTTCCAAAGTGATCATGGATATTTTGGACAATCTCCAGAAGTATCATGACAAAGGCGGAAAGGTAGAAGTCGAGTGGCTTTATAAAGAAGACGACGAAGACATGCAGGAAACAGGAGAGGAATTCTCTTCCGATTTGTCCCTGCCTTTCAAAATGAAATCTTATAAGTAAGATTTCATTCGTTCGGAATTAAGTGTAAGTGGAAAAGAACGAAACTTCGAATTCGAAAGAACAAAATACTTTTTTCGAGCAGGAATTTAAACTTCTCTCGGATGTTCAGTCTTTTTTAGAAGATTCGAATGCCAAAGAGGATCCTAGGCAAAAGTTAAGAACGATCGTAGGATCCTACGAGGCCCTTCTCAAACAATCTTCAAAGATCATGAAGATCGGGGACTCGACCCAGCATAGACTTCTCAAAACGCAAGAAGCATTAACCGATTCTAATATAATGTTAGAGGCCGCCTATATGGACCTCAAACTTGTAACAGAGATCGGAAAAATTATCACTTCTTCCCTTGAACCTAAAATTATCATACAATCGGTTTATGAGAATACTAAGTCCATCGTTCCGATGGATGTTCTCGCTTTCGGTATTTACGACGAAGAAAAAAAAGAGATCAAATATAAGTTTTGCGTAATAGACGGGAGATATGTCCCTGCGCCTTCAGTGGATTCTTTGGAAGAGGACAATCCTTCTTCTTATTGCGTAAAACAACAGAAAGAACTGATCACTCTGGATATCGAAAAGGATTTTCCGAATTATTTAGCTGATATCAGGAAACACTTCGGAGAGAACTCCCAATCCGCATTATACTTCCCACTTAAGGTAGAAGAACGTCTGATCGGGATACTAACCGTTCACAGTTATTCTAAAAACGCATTTCAGCCCAACCAGTTGAATATCCTGAGGACCTTGGCGAACTATGTGGCGATTGGTGTAGATAACGCGGATGCTTATAGGACACTTTCCAAAAGGAACAAGGAATTAAAAGATTCTTTGGAAAAGATCGAGGTCCTGAATAAGAGCATAGAAGAAGAAAGGCAGAAGTCCGAAAACTTACTTTTAAACATTCTTCCCAGAAGTATTGCAGATCGTTTAAAGGGAGGAGAAGGTGTTATCGCTGATTATTTCCCTTCTTCTACCGTACTCTTTGCGGATATAGTTGGGTTTTCCAAACTCACAACTAAGATCCAAACTCCAACAAGACTGGTAGAGATCTTAAATCGTATTTTTACCGAATTCGATGTGATCGCAGACAAATATAAATTAGAAAAAATTAAAACGATAGGCGACTGTTATATGCTCGCGGGTGGCATCCCCGTCCCTACCGAAGACCATGCACATAAGGCAGCTCAGGCCGCATTGGACATGTTACATCGCCTGGATGAATTAAAACCTGAGCTGGAATTCGAGTTTAATGTTCGTATCGGTCTTCATACCGGAGAGGTTGTCGCAGGAGTGATCGGAAAGAACAAATTCGTTTACGATCTTTGGGGCGATTCGGTAAATACCGCTTCTAGAATGGAATCTCACGGCGCCACAGGAAGGATCCATGTTTCAGAATCCGTTTATCTTGCGTTAAAAGATAAATATAATTTCGAAGATAGGAATGTGATCGAGGTAAAAGGAAAAGGCCCGATGCACACTTACTTCCTTCAGGGTGTTAAATAATTGTAATATAGCAAAAAGGATCTCAAAAGAGATCCTTTTTTTTGATCTTCAACCTAAGGCTTCGATCACTTCTTTAGGAGCCTGGACCAATTCCACAAGCACTCCCTCTGCAGAAAGTGGAAATTCCTCATTTCCTTTAGGATGGATAAAAGTCACTTCATGACCTCCCGCCCCTTTGCGGATACCGCCTGGAGTAAAACGAACTCCTTGTGCGGTCAACCATTCAACTGCCTTATGGATATCATCTACCCAAAGACCGATATGATTCAATTTTGGATCGTTGACTCTTGGACTCTTGTTTGGATCCACAGGCTCCATGATGTCCACTTCTACAGCGTAAGGTCCTTTGCCCATCTGTAGGATATCCTCATCTACGTTCTCTTTTTCACTTCTAAAAGAACCGATGTTTTGCAATCCGAGAGTATCCACCCAAAATTTTTTGAGTTTTTCCTTACTATCTCCGCCAACTGCGATCTGCTGTACTCCCAAAATTTTAAACGGTCTCATAATGCCCTATCTTTCCTTTTTTTCCAAATTCTTGCCCTTTAAAAAAAGAGCAAGGATTTGTCCGATTGGATTAACGAGATTCCAAGGAGAAGGATGCCTCTAAAGGAAGATGATCGCTGGATTCTAGGGCATCCCCTTGTTTTAACACTAAGTATTCTTTCTTAGTTAAGCCCTTAGAATAAAACATATAGTCGATGGTTCTATCAGGTTTGGCAATCTGAGGATCGTTAGGCACATGAGTGTAAAATTTTTCCCGATTTGGTCCGTTCAATTCTTCCAAACTTGCGGTTGAATTCCATTTTTTGAATAAGGGGGCAATTTCTTCGTCGTCGCTGTAATAATAAGCTCCATTAGAATGTAATTGTTTTCTGGAAAAACCAGGAGGAAGAAGATTAAAATCTCCCGCTAAGATCCATTCCGATCTTTCAGAATCCAGTTTATCCAATAAGTTCTCTATAAAAGCCACTTGTTTCTGCATCGTATCTGTTCCCATGGAGAAAGCATCCAAATGTGTATTCAAAAGCACCAAAGGTTTTTTATCCTTAACATCTATGGAAGCTTCTAAGATCGCACGTTTTAACTGTAATTGTTTGGTGATAGGATCTGCAGGAGGAGTAGGAAGCTGGTGACGAGAAGCGGAAAGAATTTTATATTTACTGAATATAGTCAGCTTCATTCCGACAGAACCCATGATCTTTGGATGAGGAACAAAACCTGCCTTCCAATAGAACGCTTCCGTTTGGCAAGGATATCGATCGGAGAGTAAGGGTAGAATTCTTTCCGACTGATCTTCGGAATATGTTTTTTTGGCTCCGTCATCCACTTCTTGGAATAAAACAAAATCAGGATCTCTTTCTAAGATCACATTCGCCACTTTTTTGAGAGTAGATTCTATCTCTTCTCTGGAAGGTCCGATATCCGGTCCGGTCTCATCCGGAACATCATACCAAAATACTCTATTCCTTCCTGCAAAATACTGTATGTTCCAAGAGAATACCTTGATCGGTCCCGAAGATTCTAGACTTGGAGCACCTTCTTCACATTTTACTTGTACTGATTCCAAGTCGGATGGGTGGAATGTGGAAAAATAAACCAGCAGAAGTAATAAAGCGAAAACACTTAGCAAAACCAGAAGGATTCTTTTGAATAATTTCAAGGCGGCCTCTTTCTATCTGTATCTTTTCTTGGGCATCCTTTCTAACGAAATTCCCCACATTCGTCCACAATTTTAGAGTTTTCGGATACAAGAATCAGAACGGAAAGACTTTCCCTTTTTTAGGGGATAAGAAACATTGGAATCGGTCCCATGCAGAATAAATTTCTAATCCTATTCTTTTCTCTTTTTATATGTTTTAGCCTATCTCCCTTGTTTGGGGAGGAACTAGAACTGCAGATAGTCCTCAAAAATGGAAGTACTGGCGGACCAGGCTCCGCAGAAAGCATTCGTCTCTTCGCATTGGAAAGACAAATGATGCCTTTGCCTCTTCCTGACCAGGGTCCAGTGAGAGGAAGTTTCAAACTTCCTAAGATCAATGCACCGGATGGACTTCCTATTCTGTTGCAAGTGACTTATAACGGAGTAAATTATAATAAGATGATCCCTCCGGTACCGATGATGAGGTCCCGACCACAAGAGGTAACAGTTTATGATAAAACTCTGGATCGTTCCGTTGTTAAAACCAAGTCCTTGCTTCAAGTAGTGAGAGAAAAAGATGCATTAGTAATTTCTAAAGTATCTATTCTTACAAATAATACTATTCCGCCTAAAAGTTTTCAGAACCCGAACGACCCATTAGAAGTTTACGTGCCTGAAGAAGCCTTAGATATAAGCGCCCAATTGACCCAGAGCACTAATAAGATGGCCATTCCAATCCAACTGACTAAAGGGAAAAACGGTTGGGTAATCGACAGAGCAATCCTTCCGGGAACTTCTCAGTTATTTGTGAGTTACGTGATCCCTTCTACCAATCTATCTCCTACCCAATTCAAGGATCGATTATTATTCGAGAACCAAGAAGGAGAGAAGGTGATCTTCTCCAAGCCTAAAGACATGCAAGTTTCTTTTATTGGGCAGAAGGGAACGCGTCCTGTTTCCGTGGACGCCCCGCCTGATGTGAATTCGAATATAGTAAGTTATGCGGGACCTCAGTATGAGATAACCCTTTCTGTGATCGGAGGAGAACCGATCAATGAGACTGCAAACCAGGAACGAGAGATAAATAACGGAAGTATATTTGTTTCTGCCGAAAAAACGATCTACGGTGTGATCGGAATTCTTTCTTTCTTATTCTTCCTTTCGTTCACAATCACTTACAGACTTAGGAAAGAATAAAAGAAGGAATTACTTCTTCTTGGCGACTGCTTTCTTTTTGGGAGAAGGTTTCGATTTTGCCGCCTTCTTTGCACTCGGCTTTTCAGCCGAGGGCTTTGCCCTTTCCGGAACCAGAGAATCCATAAATTCTTTGATGTCCTTTAGAACCTTATCCCTTTCGCCTGCAGGTTCGTTCATAAGTTCATGATAAAAGCCCTTATAGGTCTTCATTCTTTTATTCTTATAAACCAAATGATTATAGAATTCTAAACTTCCCGCAGGGTCAGCGATCCCATCCGCCAAACCATGCAGGATCAGGATCGGAGTCCGTAGGATACCCGCTTTTCTGTTCGCGATGGCGCCTTGCTGAAACAATTCGTAACCCATGGAGAATGAAATTTTACCGTGAACCAAAGGATCGTCAATATAAGCCTGGACCACTTCCGGGTCTCTGCTGACTAAACTTGTATCCAGGTTTGCGTCCAAGGTGGTAGAAGGTGCGATCTTACGTAAAAAACCGGCCACAGAGATCTGAAATCTTTGGAAGGCAGTAGTAGGTATTTTTAATGCAGAAGAACAGGCAACAACTCCGTAGATATAATCCTGATTGATCCCTTCCAAGGCGTAGCGTATGACTACCACTCCTCCCATAGAATGACCTAAAAGTAGGATCTTATCCTTATGTTCTCTTTTACGGACCTCATGTACGAAGTCGGCCAGATCGTCTACAAAGGATTCGAAACTGGAGGCATGACCTCTTTTTCCTTCCGATTTACCATGACCCCTTAGATCCAAACCGTAAAAGTTGACGTCACTATCCTTAAAATATTGGATGAGGTTGGAGTACCTACCGCTATGCTCTCCGAATCCATGACAAAAAACAATTACACGATTTGCTCCGGATTTCGTCCATGCTTGGCCGTATAATTTGGTATTGTCTCTGGAAGATTGAAAGAAGAATTCTTTATGTTGGTAGGCCATACTGTTTTGGCTCCATCTTAAGTTAGGGGCGGTATCCCTCGTAGTCGGACCGAAGCTATAGACAAGTAAACGTTGGGTCAAGTATTTATTCCAAAACGGAAGAAAGAGGATGTTCTAGGACGAAAATCAGCTCCTTCTTTCCCTCAAAGCTCGAAAACTAAAATCACATTTTCGTTGCCGATTCCTTTTCCCCTCACCAATCTGTCGCTTTACGTGCTTCTTATAGAGAAGCCGACATACATTTAAAACAGAAACACAGTGGAGAGAATTGGATGTCTCAACCGACCTCGAAAAAAAGCCTGCTTCGATATTTCGGATTAGGTGAACTCGCTGCCCATGGAGGAAACGCGATCCTCGCCTTTTGGATGATCATGGGGATGGCTTTCTTTCTATTCGCGGACCAAAACCTGATCGCTCCGAACCTCAGAAATATCGCAGGCTCTTTTGGGATCACGGACCAAAAAGAGATCGATTGGAAATTGGGAGGACTGATCCCGATTTGTTTCTTCGTTTTAGGAGGATTGGTTTCGGTTTACATGGGTTATCTTACCCAAAGATTTCCTAGAAAACCTTTGGTCATCGGAACGGTATTGTTGGGAGAGATCCCCTGCCTTCTTTCCGGATTTGCAAGAAACTACGAAGAATTTTTAATCCTCAGAACTCTGACAGGTTTCGGTTTAGGGGGAAGTTTCCCTCTTCTATTCTCTCTTGTAGGAGATTATTTCTCGGACAAATCCCGTTCTACTGCAGCAGGTTATCTTTCTCTTTCCATCGGACTCGGAGTCGGACTCGGACAACTGGTGGGAGGAAGTTTCGGTACGGCAGATCCGATCAACGGATGGAGACAAAGTTTTATCTATATGGCTGCCCCTTCTTTCCTATTCATGCTTGTTTACGGATTATTCTGTAAAGAGCCTGTTCGAGGTGGAAGCGAGAAGGAATTGGCAAGCCTAACCCCAGATTCTCTGGATGTAAACTCGGAAGCTGTTCGTTTGACTTGGAAGGATATCAAGAATATATTCCAAAGCAAAACAAACGTAGGGATCTTTATGCAGGGGATACCAGGGTGTGTACCTTGGGGAGTATTCTTCGTATTTTTGAACGACTATTACGAATTCAGCTACGGCTTACCAAAAGACCAGGCTTCTGCATTGGTCATATTCGCTGCATTAGGGATCTTTGCAGGTACATTTTTCGGTGGGGTCATAGGACAAAAACTTTACGATACCAACAAAAAGTTCCTGCCCATATTCTGCGGAAGTTCTATATTATTAGGGATCATTCCTACAATATATCTGCTTTACGCAAAGAATATTGCAGGAAGTCCAACATTCATTTTTATTAATATTCTCGCGGGTATTATTATTTCCGTAACTGGTCCTAACGTTAGAGCGCTGATCATAAACGTCAATCCGCCAAAAAGTAGATCTTCTATGTTCGCTTTATACAATTTAACGGACAATCTTGGAAATGGATTGGGACCCGCAATGGCGGCCCTGATCCTCACAGTATTGCCGGACAGGACCCAAGCTTTCACGATCGCTATCCTTTTCTGGATACCTTGTGGACTCGCTTGGTTCTATATCCTGAAAAATTTCAAACATGACGAACAGAAGATGCATGAAGAACTGGCTGCCGAAGCAAGCAGGATCAAAAGGACAGCATAATTGGAAGAACAAAACACCGAGTTATATTTATTTGATATAGAAGGGACAACTACGCCGATAGAATTCGTGCATAAGGTTTTATTCCCCTACTCGGTCCAAAACTTTATTACATTCTTCTCCGAAACCTCGGCGGAAACAGGCTTCGCCGAGGAACTCATCCTTGCTTCCAAAAACGAAACCGAATATACGGAAGAAGTTTCCGATTCCGCTGAGTCACTTACCAAATTCTGCAAATACTTAGTATCCAAAGATCGTAAATTAGGGATTTTGAAAGAGATCCAAGGAAGGATCTGGAAAAAGGGATACGAATCAGGAGAACTGAAAAGTACGATCTTCCCGGATGTCCCTCCCTTTCTGGAAAGGATCAGAAAATCAGGCAAACGTGCCGCGGTATATTCTTCAGGAAGTGTAGAAGCTCAGATCCTGATCTATAGATATTGCGAGGCAGGAGACCTAACGGTATATTTCGAAAGCTATTTCGACACAGCCGTTGGCGGAAAAAAAGAATCTACAAGTTACACTAAGATCGCCGAGAAACTTTCTTTACTACCAGGCTCTATCTTATTCTTCACAGACATAAAAGAAGAAGCGGATGCGGCTTCCGAAGCAGGAGTCCGGTCTATCATAGTTTCTCGTCCAGGGAATCATCCCCAGGCGGAACACGATTATCGAGTAATTAAGAATTTTGAAGAAATTCTAAGTTAAGTATCATTTGCTTAAAAATCAATTTCCATTCAAAAATTAGTATTTGACTGAATCGGAATTACATCTTTCTTCTTCGCTATAACCTTTTAAGATGTAGTTCCGATTATGAAATTTCTCCTTTCTTCTCTTTGCGTTTTTCTTTTATGTTCTCCCGTATCACTTTTATTTGCT
The DNA here is from genome assembly GCF_003112675.1 of Leptospira johnsonii. NCBI lineage: Bacteria > Pseudomonadati > Spirochaetota > Leptospiria > Leptospirales > Leptospiraceae > Leptospira > Leptospira johnsonii. The sequence goes on from NZ_BFAY01000007.1 coordinate 343,176, forward strand.
GGAGACCCGGATCTAGAAAAAGGAATCCAACTCTATAAAGAAAAGAAAAACTACGATGCCTTGGGATATTTAGAAAAATCGCTCAAGAAAGAAAAAACTGGGATCGCTTTCTACTACCGTGGTAATGTGAAGATGAATCTTCAAGATTATCAAGAAGCAATTTCCTCTTATACTGAAGCCTATCAATTGGATTATAAACGGACTGATACCTTATTCAATATTGCCTGTGCTTATTCTCTTTCAAAAGACTATTATTCTACGCTGCAAACACTTGCTCTTAATTATCTAAAAGGTGAGCGTAACTTAGATCGAATCAAAAAAAACCCTGATTTGAAATCCTTTCGAAATACGAATTTTTATTCTCTTCTCTTAGAAGTAATGGAAAAACCGAATGGTACACCATTAAATAATGTAAGCGATATTAAGAATTTCCTCAAAGAAAACGGATATTCCTTTATATTTTATGAATACGACACTCCATCTCCCGGAGGAATTTCTTTCGGAACAAAAGGGCATTTATCGATAATGGGAGGGGGAGGATTTAACGGCGCCTACGTAGGCGGAGAATGGAAACTTAGCGAAATAGGATTAGAATTTCGTGAACTGGGATTAGTTGATACAGTGACTCCTTTTGGCACTTGGGTCAATGGTGGAGATCCTAGTCCGATAATCCGTAAAGAAAACTTCGTGGAAAAGTTAGGCAATAATTCTGGCGCAGCATATTATTTTGTTAAGAAAGATCTATCTAAGCCTTGGACCGTGATTCGACCAAATGAGATCATAATGAAATCGATACATTTAGAAGATGTAGATCCAAACACGTTCGATTTAAATAAGATCCAGATAGTCCATAGAATCGGAAAATTCACGGTATATCCCAATTTGAAGCAATAAGTTTCGAAGATTTTGTTTAGAAAACGATAATTTCCGCATAGCGAAAGCTGATAATCCGGCCGAAAATAAAAGTATGGCCCTAACCCGACCTGTACTCATCCTATTTGTCCTTTGCGTTTTCTCCTCTTCTACATTCTCCAGAGAATTCGTGTATGCATTCCGAGATGTGGGAATGCCTAAAAACTCGGGAAAAGACGGAATGCCCAGAAAAGAAAAAATGGTCTTAGTCGGGGAGACAATTATGTTCGATAAGGTTAAACCTATCGAATACGAAGGGAAATACAAAAGTTTCGAATTAGGATACGATACCAGACCGGATATAGTCACAGTAAAAGTACATTACGATCCAGGAATTCGTCCGGGACAAATACTCTATTTGATCGAAAAAGATTTCGACCATGTAACTTTCAAAGACGGAAGTATCGTAGGGCAAATTGAAGTTAAATCCATCTTCCAAACCGCATTTACAGGAAAACAATTAAGAGGTGTAGGATATTTAGGAATGGCAAAGGAGAAGGTCCTAACTGTGGCCTATCCAGTCTCTTCCGAACTGAGCGGACCTGCATTAGTAGAACGTAAAACTGGGGATTATCATTTTACCAGAGATGAGATCCCGGAAGCAATCCAATCCTACCGTAAAGCGATCCGTTTGGATCCGATGTCCCCGGTCCCTCATTATAGATTAGGAATATTATATTTGAACGAGGCTGGAGTAGATTCCAAGGAGCCGGTATGTTCCGGTATTCTGCCGATGAGTGCAGGAGCGGAATTTTCTTCCGCATGGAAGAAAAGATCCAGATTCGATTCCGACCAAGACTTGATCCGATTCTCCAGAGAATATGTTTCCTTTTTGAATTGTAAAGCGGACCAGGCCCCCAGCTTTTCCAAGAACAGTTTTGTTCCGGAAGAATTAGAAAGAGCTCAAGAAGTCGCCAGAGAAGGATTCCGACTTTCTAAAACGGACTACGAACTTTTAATCAGAAGTGCAGAGACTTATTATAAGCTATATGTTTCTTATTCGTCCGGAAAAAGACCGAAAGGAAGTGTTTCACCGGAAGAAGAGCCTAAACTCAGAAATCGTCAGGAAAAATCCTGGGAGATCGCTCAAAAACTTTTAAAAGAAGCCGGACTAGATAATATCACAGACTATAGACTTCATCGATTGACTTCACTATTATATGGCAAGAGATATCTGGAACTTTCAGGTGGAGCAAAGTCTACAACGATCAGCGAAGAAGCAAACTTTTTGAGAACGAAGGCGATCGAGTCTATCCAAGCATATAAACTGCATAGACCTAAGAATGTTCCGGGAGATAAGGATCTTCTAATATTAGAAAAAGATCTTGGGATTTAGTCTTCTATCTTCAGTTTTCCACTCTGAATACTTTCCTCGATCGCTCGAAAAGTATCTCCATATTTTCCCACAATATTCCAAACTATAAAACCGTCACTATCACTGTCTACGCTTGCTTCAATCTGAGCCTTGATATAATCCTTCAAAGACTTACCGGAGGGCCCAAGGCTCATTCCGAAACCTTGGATCCATCCGACCACCTTTGTAGTCGATAAGGATCTTTTTCTAGTATTCTTCAAACCATCATAAACAGTTTGGTAAGGATTTGCGATACGACCAGGTTGGCCGTAAAAATGAGAAGGATATAACATAGGATAGATTACATCCACTAGCTGAGCGAAATTCTCCACCTTTTGCCCGATCTGATCATCACGGTTGAACGGAATTCTACCGAAAATATCGGCACCTAAATAAGGAAGTTTCTCACATTGATTGGCTTCTCCGCGGATCCGATTCACTATCTGATTGATATTATTATATTTTTCCTTCAAGGAAAGATCGATATCGGTAACATCAGCATAACGTATATAATCCAATTGCACTTCCGGAAATCCGGAAAGACAAGCCTTTCTCACATATCCTAAAATAGAATTCAATCTTTCCGGACTTGGATACTTAGTCTTAAGCCCCCCGTCGAAATTTACAAGCCTTCCCACCGGATAAAATCCCAAATCCTTGATACGAGAGATCTCTTCGGGAGAAGGAGTTTTAGGTTGAAGATCGATCACTAAAACATTCACACCATAATCGGAAGCGTCCTTTAATAAGGACTCCCATTCATTCTTACGGGACTTATCCGAAACTAAAGAATTATTCACATAAAGACCGCGATAGAATTTAGGACGATCCGCATAAGCACCCTTGTTCGCTGGCCTTGTAAAAAACTTTTTAAGTTTCTCTTTCGGAGCTTCCTTTTCGCTTTCCTCGGGAACGTTTCTGGAAGAAAGTCGTATCTCACCTTTCTTCTCCTTTTCTTTGGAAAAAGATTGGGGTTTGGTTTTAACGTCCGGAGTGGATTCTAAAACAGGAATTTCTTTCTTCTTAGAATTGTCAGGGTATGGGATAGTGAACTCTGCACAGACCGGAAAAGCGGTAAGAACGAGGATAGGAAAAAGTGAAAACGGTTTGCGCACAAATTTACTCCGAGTCTATATTATAATATCGAACCGTGGACCTCGGTACTTGTCCTCTTTGTGGGACTTCCAACAAAAAACGGGAGCAGAAAATGAAACTCGGCTACGCCTATGACGATACGTTCTTATTGCATGATACCGGGACGTTCCATCCTGAATCCCCTCAAAGATTGGAATCTATACTCAATCGACTGCATAAGACCTCTTATTTTAAGGATATGCATTGGATAAAACCAAATAAACTGCCGTTAGAGCTGATCGAGTCAGTACATAATCATCGACATAGAGAAAGATTCTCCGTTATCCAAGGCAAAAGAGGAAGTTTCGACGGGGATACACCATATTCCGAATCTAGTTTTGACGCAGCGCTCTTGGCAGCAGGAAGCGGAGTGGACCTAGTGAATAAGATCAGATCAAACGAAATAGAATCTGGGATCGCGCTCGTCAGACCACCGGGACATCATGCAGAAACAGGCAGGTCCATGGGCTTTTGTTTATTGAATAATATAGCGATCACCGCAGGTTATCTACTAACCCAAGGAGTAGAAAAAGTTTATATACTTGATTGGGATGTACATCATGGAAATGGAACCCAGGAAATATTTTACGACTCGGACAAAGTATTCTTCACATCGCTCCACCAATATCCATATTATCCGGGAACAGGTTCAGTCCATGAAAGAGGAGAAGGAAAAGGCCAAAATTATACATTGAACATCCCATTAGCAATGGGATCAGGAGATAAAGAATACCTGCATTATTTCCAAGAAACAGTGGTACCTTCTATGTTGGAATTCCAACCGGAGTATGTATTAATCTCCGCGGGCTTTGATGGACATAAAAGAGATCCATTAGCAGGTATGAATCTAAGCACAAACGCGTTCGCGGAATTCACAAGATTAGTATTATCCGCAACAAAACAAATCGGCGCCAAAACAGTATCCTTTTTAGAAGGAGGTTATGACTTGGACGCCTTGGCCGAAAGTGTGGAAGCGCATATAGCAGTCCTCGCCGGATAGCTAGCCAATTTCTCTTTTATTTCCAATCGAAAATTTCGATAAAAAATGCTTCTTCCTAACAGCTTAGGCCGATAGGAGAATCATGCAGGAATTTTCCTCAAATACCGACCTGGCCCTGCGATTCAGAAACTACGTAATCCTATTGGACCGACTAATGAGAGAAGTCGAAGAGGAACTCCAACAAAATCAATCTGTCCGAAACGAATGGTCCGAATGGCATTCTAATTGGAAAAACGCCTGGCTCTCTCCCACGGGCAACTCCCCTTCCTCCCATCTTAAAGAAAGATTTTCAGTAAAAAGAAGACTCGGATAACTTTTAGGGCGGCTTCTCGCTCGGCTGGGACCTAAATTTTCTCGATGTGGGAACTCCAACGTATGTTGAAATCGGGCCCCGCCCGATTTGGGTGGGGGCCGGAGCGTAGCGGTGGAGAAAAACGGACATTTTCACAAAACCCCCGTTTTAACAAACTGATTTATAGCCACAAAGCTTGTAGGAGCTCCAACAAATCCATTGCATTAAATCGCTTGCAAGAGCGGTAAAACCCATACATAAGGCCTGAAAAATAGGTTGAAATTATGTCTCTTAAACTGTTCTATCGACTGAGAGGATTAGAATGGGGAGACGTACGCAAACAAAACTTTTCGTTTTAGTCCTACTCTTTGGAATTCTCACCCAATCCGGATGGTCCGAGCCCTTACCCAATTTCGGACTAAAAGAAAAAGAAGCTAAGACATTCTTCAAACGAGGCCTTGCCTATTACAACAAGGGAGAATTCGCTGCGGCCAGAGAGAATTTCATCCGTGCTCTATCCATCAAACCTGATTTTGTTCATCCCAAGTTCTTTCTGTCGGAAGCATATTATCTCAGCGGAGATTGGCAAGAAAGTCTTTCCGAATTAGAACAATTAGAATCTTCTAATAAACTCGATCTGATCAGTAAAAATCGTTTAGACGCATTAAGATACAGACTCGGTGGCGGAAATAGAAAAGATAATTTAGAATATTATAAATCTATTTTCGGAGACGATCTGCGAAGATTCCGTTTCAGGAATCCAGCAGACTTAGCAGTAGACGAAGAAGGATATCTTTACGTAGTCAGTTTCGATACAGCTAACGTGGTCAAATTCGATGCTAACGGCTTTGCTGTTGAAAATTTCAAAGGCTCTTTCGGTAGAAATTTAGAAGGACCAGTTGGGATCTCCATTCGAGGCAAATCCATCTTCGTTGCAGACTATGCAGGAGATAAAATTTATGAATTCGATACCAGAGGTTCTTATGTAAACCGTTTTGGCTCTACAGGAAAAGATCCCGGAAGTTTTCACGGACCCGCTGGTCTTTATTTTACGAAAGAAGGATTTCTCTATGTTTCCGATATGGGAAATAATCGGATCCAAAAACTTTCTAGAACGGGAGAACCTCTCCAAGAGATCGGCGTAGGGATCTTAAAACAACCAGCTGGGATCAAGGTCAATAATCGTGGGGAAATTTTCGTTGCGGATCGAGGAAATAAAAGACTCGTCGTCTTCGATCATGAGGGAAATTTTTTGAAAGAGATAAACAACCCTTCTTTCAAAAAACCTAGAAATCTTTCGATAAAAGACAATAGAGTAGTAGTTGCGGATGAGACTGCAGGACTTTTTATCTACGATTCTATTTCCAAAACTTGGTCAGCTTTCGAGAACTTTAAAGATTCTAAAAATACGGTCCGAAATTTCGACCAAGCATTCTCCGTGACTTTCGATTATACAGGCTCCATGTTTGTTGCTGATTTTAACAGACATAGGATCGAATCCTTTTCTCCCAAAGGACAACTTTCTTCCAACCTGGATCTGATCGTCGAAAGAACCATTAGTTCAGATTATCCTGATATCTCTTTAGTTTTACATGCAAAAGATAGACATGGCGTTCCTGTTAAAGCAATCCCTCGCGATTCTTTCCGCATCTATGAGATGGACAATCTTTCTCCTTTGATCGGTTTGACCGACATGAAAAAATATAATAATAGAGTAAGCGTATCCATCGTTGCTGAAAATTCTCAGATCGTATCCAATTCATATGCTACGATTGAGAAAGCAATTCGTCCGTTCTTATCCGAGATCAGGGCGGAAGACAAGATCCAACTTCTACGTTCCGGAAGAGACACTCAAACTGCCTACCCATTTGGGAAGAGTATGTATGATATCTTAAAAGCGTTACGCTCCTTTGCACCGGAAGAAGATTCTCAAATCGGCAAGTCTCTCCAAAAAGGAATCACTGATTTATTGGATAGCTTAGGTCCAAGAGCAATCATCGCAATCGTTTCCGGCAAGGATTCCAAAGCAGCGTTCACTCAATTCTCTCCGACAAAGATCATCCGCTTTGCGGTATCTCATGATATCCCAATCTACTTTTTATGCTTAGGAGAAAATGGAGAATCAGTTTCCGTATATAAGGAGATAGCAGAAAAAACGGGAGGAAAATTCTTAATGATCCCTTCCGGCGGAACGGAGAAGAATCTACGAAGCTGGATAGATTCCAAAAAAGATAGAAGGTATCTTCTATCCTTCAAAAGCAGGATCAATCCGGACGGAATGGACGTCTATGTCCCTGTGGTTGTAGAAGCCATTTTCAGAAATTCCAATGGAAAAGCGGAGACGGGATTTTTTACACCATGATATTCGGATCTAAAATCTCAAACAAACAGTTGAACTTAAAATTTCTTTTCAGGAATTTTGCGGTTCTTGCTCTTTTATCATCTGCCTTCTCTATTTTTTCAAAACAAACCATCGATTGGATCAAAGAAGGAGAAGGTGCGTTAGCATCCAGAAACTATTCCGCCGCTTACGATTCCTTTCGAGAAGCAGTGAATTTAAATCCACTTTCTGTTCGTTCTAGATTAGGACTTGCAGACGCGGCATTAAAACTTCATAAAGAAAAAGAAGCGTTACAATCTTTAGATAAGGTCCTCGAGTTAGAGCCTAAAAACAAAAAGGCCGTCCGCGAAAAAGCGATCACTCTCGCAAAATTAGGACGTTATGAAGAAGCATTTTTGATCCTAAGACCATTCTTGGAAGAAGATAGATACGATTCCGATCTATTTCCGATCTATATAGAAGTGCAACTTGCTTCCGGAAAAACTCAAAAAGCAAGTTTTGAATTTCATTCTGCTTATTCCAGAATCCCTAAAAGTAAAGAAGTAAAAACATTAGAAGCGAAGGTAGAAGCGTTCGACGGCAACTTCACAAAAGCCGCTTCTCTCAGAAACCAATTGGAGGCAGAAGTCTCCGACGATCCTACTATCTTCTTAGAGTCAGGAAAATTCCTATTGATTTGGGCGGAAAAGTCCCAAGGAAGCAAACGTGATTCTAAAATTACCGAAGCCGCCGAAAAATTCGAAAGATCAGTTTCCTTACATCCGAATGAAGAAGAAGCACTCAAACTTTTAGCAAAAACCAGGATCTATTTCGGAAGATACCAGGAAGCAGAAGAATATCTAAACCGCTTATTAAGTTTATTCCCGAGCTCCACGGAATATTTGTATTTACGTTCTTATGCAAGGTTGAAAAAAGATCCTGCTTCTAAAGAAGCTAAAACCGATCTTGAAAAATTGATTTCCTTGGACGATCTGGATCCGATCGCAAGAAACCGTTCGGAATTATATGCTTTAGAAAACCTACCAGAAGGAAATTCATTAAGAAGGACCTTGGGAGAATATAGACTCCAAAGATACAGAGCGAATAAAAACGCATTCTTATACGATTTGGCTTGGTATCATTTGATCCGAGCTAAGGAACTTCTCCCAAACCGTCCCGAAATTCTAGTATTAACATTAGAAGAATATAAAAGAAGAGGGTTTTTTCCAAGCTACTTTAACCTACTTCTACTTTTGAGAGATAAATTCCCGGACAATAAAAAATACGGATATTCTGTGGAGAATAACTTGGAAGGTTTTAAAACTTCCTTAAGTTATCGAGAAGGCCTCGTTAAGATCGGAGAATTCGGGATCCAGGAAGATTATGGTCGGACCCCTCCTGAAGTCCTAGTATTCGACCCAGATGGAGAAGATTTTTTAGCAAAACATACGGACCTTCCCGCCTTGGCAGGAAAAGTCTTAAGGCATTTCTTGAATTCGGATCCGAGAATCCGGAATATCGATTTGGATAATATTAGAAAATCGGAAAGTTTGGAATCGGAGCCTTATTCCGGGGCCATTCATAAAACGGAAAGAAACTATTCTTCTGTCAAGAATTCCAGAGGAGAAAATGTTCGTTTCGTTGTGAGTGGAAAAATTTCCTTCAAAGACGAGAATTTACGCATTGAGTGGAGCCTTAGAGATCATAAAGAAGAGAAAATTTTAGGGAAATTCAGGACCTATGCTAAAGGTAGAGATGCTCTTGCAGAAGCGACATTAAGAGCAAGAGACAAAATCCTGGCTTTAATTCCTGCCAGCGGAAAAGTTCATAGAGTGAAAGAAGATTCACTCATCGTAAATGCCGGGATCATAGATGGACTTAAAAAAGGAACTACTGTTTACTTCTTCAACTCGGCAACTTTACTTGGAGAAGGCACCGTAACGGAAGCGGATCTTTACACCGCAAAAGTGGTCCCCAAAAACCAGGATGCTGTCTTAAGAAATATTGCAGTAGGAAATAAAGCTTACTGGAAAAAGACAGAAAACCCTTCCCCCAACTAAATATATTTTAATTTTTTAATATTCGAGGAAGTCTCTTGATATTCATTTACCGTTCCGAATTTGATTGTAAGGTTTCCGAATTATTCGGATTTCATGCCGGTCCGGAAGGCTTCTTCGCTCTGGTAGGTTCCTCCAAAAAAGCGAAGGTCATTTCTCCTCCACTTTCCTTGGAGCCCGGCTCTAAAGCTGTCGTTAAAGTAAGAATCTTTCCTGGAATTTCTTTCCATTGGGAAGCCCTCCATACTGAATTAGATCCAGACAAACGTTTTGTCGATATCCAAGAATCCGGACCTTTTGCGAAATTCAAACATGAACATATCTTTATCAAAACCGGTGAAAATTCTTCAATCTTAGAAGATAGGATCACTTGTATCCCTCCTTGGTATGCGAATCATTTTTTGTTTGAACTCCTACTCGAGAAAATCATGAAGAATGAATTCCATGTTAGGCATAAAATTACTGCGAGGAAGATCGGCTGTAATTATAGGACCCAGTTCTGTGGAGAAGCAAAAGGGTCCCCACCCTGAGTTCGGGTGGGGGGTGGGTTTGTGGGAAAGCTAAATCCGCAATATCTGAAAATTCGATTTTCTTCAAGTAAGTTATATTAGAAAAATCTGTAGGAGCTCCTACAAAATTCCCGAATAATATTTCTTGTGCTAAGTTCTCAGCCGTGCTACTGCGGATTTCTTGCTGCCACTTGGTACCACCGCACCGGCCCCCACCCAATGCGGGTGGGGACTTCTTCCTTCCTGAACAAAAGCCCTGTACAACAACCGAATCCCTCGCTCAAAATCCTCCCGGCCCTTGCGCTGCAGGAGACGGTAAAAAATCACTTGCTTATTAATAACGATTTATCATTATTGAAAAAATGGGACTTTTGATGAGAAGGCGGAAAAACGGACTTAGTTCCTTCTTTGCGTTGTTCGCGCTTTGTGGCGGACTTTTGCTTACTAGCGCCCACTCCCATATAGATATATCCGAAAAGGGGATATTTTCCAAACATTCTCTAAAAATTTCTTCTGAATCCTGTTTTGTTTGTATTCACACTCAAATCAATTCTGGAGTGGATTTCGTTCAAGGTCCGAAATCAGAACAACCCGTTCTGGAATATAATGATTTTATAATTCCCAATTTTACGTCAGTTCAAATTTCCCAGTCTGGGATCTTGAGAGGACGAGCCCCTCCTTATTTTTCCTAATCTATCTGCATCTACTGTTTTCAGCGGATTCGCTACTTGCGATTCGCTTTGAATTTTATTTTGTATATGAAGAATCCGGCCTAACAGGTCTGGAGCTTAGGGAAAATGAAAAGTATCTTATATAAATTTAATCTATTAGCCGTTTTTATTGGCGTATTTCTGCCTTTCTCTGAAATTTTTTCTCTTGATGTGAACGTAAAAGGAACTCTTAAAGATTCGGAAGGTCGTCCCATTTCAGGCGCAAAATTGTTCCTAACGGAGAACAAGTTCGTCTCCAGATCAGGGAAAGATGGTGGTTTCGAATTTCAACACGTTTCTCCAGGAAATTACACGTTAGTCGTTTCGGCTCCGAACTACGAATTAAAAACGGAAAGATTCGAAGTAAAGGACTTGGATAAAGTTTTAGATATCGTTTTGAAACCTTCTCTGTTGGAAGGAGTGGCGATCAATGTTACTGCCAAGACCATAGCTTCCGATTTCTTATCCACCCCACAGCCCACAACGGTTTTGGAAGGCAGACAATTGCAAAGACTAAGAGGGCAAAACGTTATGTCGGCCCTTGAAAATACCCCAGGAACTGCGACCTTGACCACAGGTGCAGGGACCTCTAAACCGGTAATCCGCGGTTTGACAGGCCAAAGAGTTTTGGTTATGACAGACGGTGTAAGACAAGAAGAGCAACAATTCGGAGATGACCATACAGTCGACTTAGATGCATTTAACGTGGATAAGATGGAGATCGTTAGGGGTCCCGGGTCTGTTCTCTACGGTTCTGATGCGTTAGGCGGTGTAGTTAATGTAATCCGTTCCAAGGCGCCTACCGCAAAGGATGGCGCTCCTCTTTTAGGAGGAGCAATCTCCACAAATAGTTTTTCGAACAATAAACAGGATGCTGGTGCAATCTCGTTATTTGGTTATCATAAAGATACCAACTTCGGTTATAGAGTTCAAACAGATACAAGAAAGGCAGGTAGGATCACTACTCCAAAAGGAACTCTTCCGAATACCGGTTTTCATGAAAGAAACGTAAATGCTTCTTTGGGTACGGATGGGTCTTGGGGAAATTTCTATGTGGATTCTTTCCAGCGATACCAAGAACAAGACTTATTCGATAACCCGAATGAGTCTCCTGGGGCGACTGCCTACCAAACAGTCCTTCATCAAAAGACCCATATGCATGCTTTCTTTATTCTTCCTCTTGTAAATGTGGAATTAGATGCGGCATATCAGAGGAACAATCGTAGAGAAATTGAAGATAAGAATAGATACATGCCCATCACGGATACTTTGTTAGATCCTTCTATCGATTCTTTCACCAAGACTGCTTCAGCATACCAAGTGAACAAGTATGATTATAAACAAGGTTTAAATCTATCTTTAGATACAACGACTGCAGATGCAAAAGTGCACCATAAAGAATGGAAGGGCCTAAAGGGCACTGCCGGTATTTCCGGTATGCAGCAAAGAAGTAACACGATCGGAACTGAACCTTTGATCCCAGGCTATGGCTTAAGCAATATCGGATTTTTCATATTTGAAGAATGGAAACTAGGGAATTTCAGTTTCTCAGCAGGAGCTAGAACTGATAAAAGAAGTATGGACATCAGGGCGAATGCAGACCTGGGGAATATGGAACAAACCAGAAATTATTCCGCAAGCACTGGGACTCTCGGAACAGTCTGGAGATTTGCAAAAGATTTTTCTTTGGCTCTGAATGCAGGTAGAGGCTTTAGGGCCCCGACCCCCTTCGAATTATTTGCAAATGGCGTTCATGAAGGAAGTGGCAGATTCGAGATCGGTAAGGATAGTTTAAGACCGGAAACCTCTTTGAACTATGATACTTCTCTTCGTTTTGCTAACGATAAGTTCCAAGCTGAGCTTAGCGTTTTTAGAAATAAGATAGATAATTACATTTATTCCGTAAGTGCAGGCGCTATCGATTCTGATTCCGGTTTGCCGGTTTACAGATACAGACAGGATGCTGCGAAATTAGAAGGTGGAGAGTTCAGTTTCCAGGCCCAAGCAACTTCTTGGCTAGTATTCACCGGCGGTATAGATATTCTAAGAGCCACCATCCAAAAGAATGTTCCTCCGGAAATCCTTCTGAATCCTGCAGGCACAGATCCTAATTCAGTATATTCTGATATTAGAAATAAGTATCTTCCTAGGATTACCCCTAACCGGGCTCGCTTAGGCCTTAGATTCACTACCGATAAACTTTTCGGGATTTCAAAACCATATATTTCCTTGAATGGCACTTTTGTTCAATCTCAGTATAAGGTGGATAAACTGGAAACTCCGACTCAGGGATATAATTTATACGATCTTGGTTTCGGCGGAGAAATTCCAGGTTTAACCAACGGAACCGAATCCGCGACCTTCGACGTGGCTATTCTAAACATTTTCGACAAAGAATACGTGAACCATCTTAGCCGCTACAAGGAATATGCCTTGAATCCGGGAACCAATATCACTTTCAAAACAACGATCCCATTTACTTTGATCTCTGAATGAGGAACTTTTATGAATTTTAAATATTCTATACTTTATATTTTTATAATATTATTGATCTTCTCCTGCTCTTCCGATCCACAAACTGAAAAGGAGAAAGTGGACTACCAAAATCAATCCTTGGTCTCCGCAGCCTTGAACGGAAATCAAAGATCCGATTGTGTATATTGCTCCGATACTAGAGCTTTCGAGGGAAATTGTTCCTGTTATAAACAGATCCCAGTTTTTTCCTGCGCAGGCATTCCTTCCGGAAAGGGCAAATCTAATTCTTATAAGATTTCTTGTGATGAGTTAGTAGGATTAGGGACTTGGGCTCAGGTTTCTTCTGATTCTTATTCCTGTAGTTATCTAACCTGCCCTCCCGAAGCGTACAGGGCAGCCTTTACGGAAGAAGGTAAATAGTCTCAGCTCAGTAAATCGGAAGTCCAGTACTGTAATCGATTGTAGTTTTTTTATACGAGCTGGCGAGAAGGTCGGAAGAGATCAAATAATCAGCGGACCTTCTATTATTCGCAATTGGAATATTATAAAGTACTGCAATTCTCAAAAGGGCCTTAACGTCAGGATCATGAGGCTGAGCGGTCAATGGATCCCAGAAGAAGATGACAACATCTATCTCTCCATCTACGATCTTTGCTCCGATCTGTTGGTCCCCACCGAGTGGCCCGGATAAAAATCTATGAACCGGCAGATCCGTTCTTTCGTGGACGATCTTTCCTGTGGTCCCCGTGGCATACAGATGATGTTTGGAAAGAGTGTCCTTATGAAGTTGCACCCATTCCACTAGATCTTCTTTCTTATTATCGTGAGCGATGAGCACGATACGTTTCGTTTTCGGGACTTCGGGGCTTTGCATATTCTGCTCCTAAATCAAATTCATCGGAAGGCTTTCCGAATGAAACCATTTTTATGGTTTATCTCTCGAAGAGGTTTCCCGATCCTAGTGCTAAATGAAACTCGTGAAGCTTTCATACTTAAGATCTTTGCTCTTATTCACCTTGATCGCCTCTTCTTCTTATCTATTTTCCCAAGAAGATCCTCATGATCGCCCCAAAAAATTGGAGATCTTGATCCCTGAATCCACAAAAGAAGGTCCCTGGAGCGACGATCCGAACGAATTCAAGGACATAGACTTCTTAGGGGATTTTTCAGAAGGAAATTCCAAACAAGCTTTGGAAAGAACAGAAGAATACTTCTCCGTTGCTATGGACGGTTTCAGAAAAGTTTCGGATAATATCAAATCCAAAAGGGAAAAAGAAGAAGGTAAGGTTCTTGATTCTGAAAGATTCCCTTGGCAGAGAAAGACCAGACTAGAAAACGCAGAAAGAGTTTGGAATAGAGAGCTCACCAGAGCTAGATTAGATTCAGTCAAAAATCTTTCTCTAGCGATGAAAAATCTGGATAAGATCGCAAATCCTAATATTAGAAAATCTGAATCTTTCCTGGAATTGCAGGCCGGAGTTTATCGAGAATTTATCAAACACCAGTATGCTTTGAAAAACTTTAACCAGTCTGCCGAGTTTTTGGAGAAGTATATCTCATTAGATCCTAAATTTAACGACGAGTCTGAACCTCATCGCATTCTATCCCATTGTTACGAAAGACTCTATCTTTCGGCCAAGAAGTCCGGCCATCCGGATGGTATGGATTATTATAAAGATAGAAGAAAGAAGCACGGGATCTTATACGCTGAAAAAGCGTATGGTAGGAACTCCTACGAATTCAAAAAAGTTTTGGAATTATTTGCACGAGAGTAAGACGGTGATTGGGCACGGGAAGAAGGTCCGTGTTTGTTGGAGTTCCAACAAAGTTTAGGAGTAGAAAATTCTGTTGTAAGTTTAGCGGAAATGTGGTAAGGAGGATTTGCTTTCCCACGGGCCACTCCCCCCTCCCAATGCAGGGTGGGGGCGGTTAACCCGCGTAGGAATTCCAACATTCAGTTCTAATTGTTTTCAGGAAGTCCTAGTTCTTTTCTAAGGCGTTTGTTTTCCTCAACTAGCTCTTTAATTTCCTGCTCAGTGTATTCGAATAATTTAGTATGAGCCTCGAGGATATTTTTCATTTCGATCTCTTCAATGCTAGAATATTCTAATGCTCTTTCGGTAGCTTTCTTGAGCTCAAGCGCGTGTTTTAATTCCATTGTTTTGAGATTATCTATGATCTCGGATACTTTTAGTCTTTCATGCAGAGTAAGAAGCTCTTGATTCTTGAGTTCGTTCACTCTTTCGATTGCCTTATTGATATCTTCGTTGTTCTTCTTGATCTTTGCTTCGAATTCAAGGATCGCATGAAGAGCTGCATTTGCCTTATGGGCGTCCTTGTATTCTTTGTTAGCCAGTTCGAAGACCCCTTCGAAAAATCCTACGTTTGCGAGACAACTGTTCCCGATCTCGTTAGCCACCATCTTGAAAAATTCTGTTTGGATCACTCTGTCTAAGATGATCCTTAAAGATCTGGGCTGGACCGGATTTTCTAAAACTTCTGTTTTACCTTTAGGAGAAAGTTTATTATAAATTTCTTCCGCTTCGGGAGAAGCGATAATGGTAAGTGCAACGAATGGATGAAGTTCAAAACGTTTTAGGAAATCATCCTTAATCTCCGACCATTCTTTCAGGTTAGTATTCACATAAAATACATTGATATCCTGAGCATCCAATTCGATCGATCTGTAGTCCTTTAACTGAACCTTGCGCAGCTCGATATTAATTCTCGGATGTTTCCATATATGTACGGGGAATTCAGCTCCGGAAGTTATGTGCCAAATATTCGCGGTTTTCAAAGCCGACTCTCCCCCTTACTCGACGCCATAAATGAGACGTCGAAAGCCGATCCCGTCCTTCTAAAAAACAGGAATCAGTATCGATTTTCTCGATTTCTCCATAAGGATAATTTTTTGAGTCCCTCTGTCAATTTTGTTTTTAGGAAAGAAAGGGGTTCTTCTATCCGGGCGTAAACGCGGGCAACGGGGGAAAAGAACTTAGCTAGGATCTGAAAGAAATTTACTACAGCGGGCGGAAAACGCATATCGGTTCGTTTTAACATAACAACTGAACCAATGATCGCGATCGCAATGTTTCCGCTCCAAGGTCCCAACCAAACCGGGAACTTGGAATTTTCAGAAATATTCGATCCAAATGTAAAAAGTGCCCAATATACAATGATCAAAACTACTGCCATTGTAAAACTCATCCCTTTTCCGGAACGTTTTACTACGAGACCTAATGGTAAAGACACTAAGGAAAAAATAATACAAGAAACGGGGATCGCGTATCTTCTCTGGATCTCCACGTCGAATTGAGCGACCCTTTTTTTAGCCTCTTTCAACAAAGTAGTCAGCTGAAGAACTATCGTAACACTCTGAGATTTCTGAGCATCCGAGATCGTAGGATCATTCATGATATTCGGCAATTCCAATTGTAGACGTAGAACTCTATCTTTCAAATTCTCAGATCCGTCGGACGGAATCCCCATCTCTTGCAAGATTTCGAGTCCCGGGATCCTTTCCAATCTTCCTGCTTTAATATTATTTCTGATATCGATCAAGGTCCAAAGAGTGAACGAACCTGGATCCACATTGATGACTAGGCTTTTTTTCTCTTCAGTTTTCGGAATATTATAATCCATCTCTCCTTTTCGAAGATCTCCCACCGAAAACTGGTGCTTGGCTCTGTCCCATTCCAAGATCCAAGCGTCTTTCAATCGGATGGATTTTTCGAACTCTCCGTCAGGCCCCTTCTTCTCCACTAATGTCCCTTTTTTAGCGGAAATAATCTGAGTAATATAAGATTCTCCTAATTGAACAGGACGGCTCGCGGCGCCCATAGAAAGTAGGAATGGATCTTGGTTTTGCGGAATAAAAACTGTCCACTCACGGATCTGAACTCCGGAAAGTTCTCCTGTTTTTGCGTTCACACCTTCCGTATACATCGCAATCGCTTTCTCGGAGCCTGCATTCTGCACTTGGTCTCCTGCAAACTGCCCGGGAGTTAGGGCAAGAAGTGGATTATAAGCCAAAACCCATTTATTGAACTCTGTCATTTTTCGAGTATTGATGGGAGAAAGATAGAAGCACAAGTAGGCAACGATAGCAGCTAAGAATACACCAAAGCCGACAAACACTACGTAGATCCGGGAGAATCCAATTCCCGCAGAACGTATAGCGGTGATCTCCGAATCCCCAGAAAGTCTTCCCGCCGCCATAACACCACTCATCAAACAAGCAAGAGGTGCGGTTGTAGGAAGAATATTCCCCAACAGATATCCGAAATAATCCAGAAGTCGGAAAGGGTCAACGCCCTTCCCCACAAAAAGACCGATCATACTTTTGAGTGCGATGGCCATGTAGATGCTTGTGAAAAATAAAAGTGCGACTAAGAAAGAAGGAAAAATTTCGGAGAGAATGTACCGATCCAAGATAGGGAGCCATCTCCAAAACTTCTCTCTATCCGTATGAACAAAAAAACCGGGGGGAAGGTCCGCAACACTATGCACTCTTACGGAACGTAGATCTTTTCCTTCTGCTACTTTTCCGGCAGCTTCTGTTCCGAAACTAGTGGTGTCAGTCCGATGTACTGCGGACTTTTTTTTCTTAGGAGAGGAATCGCCTCCCGAAGCACGGGAGATCTTCTTCACTCTATCACCTCTCCTTTGAGAGTTGCACTAGTGGCGAAATTGATCTTTACTGAGACGGTTTTTCCGATCAGAGAATCAACGTTAACATTTTCCGGTAATTTGAAAACTGTCATTCTTCCGCAAGGAGTACGACCGCAAGCTTCCTTAGAAGACTTTTTAGAAGCGCCTTCTACCAAGATTGGGAAAGTTTTTCCGATCCTTGCTTTATTCTGCTCCAAAGAGATTGAGGTTTGAAGATCTACTAATTTGGTCAGACGATCTCCTTTTACTTCTTCAGGCACATCGTCCGGATATCTTTTTTGGGCGATGGTACCTTCTCTCTCCGAATACTTGAACATGAATGCCATGTCGAAGCCGACTTTGCGGACCATGTCCAATGTATCTTCGAATTGTTCTTCGGTCTCTCCAGGGAAACCTACGATAATATCTGTTGTAAGTCCAACATTCGGAACAATTGTTTTGATCTGATCTACTACTTCCAAAAATTCTTCTTTGGAATAAGTTCTTTTCATATTCTCCAATACATCCGTATTTCCAGACTGTAATGGAAGATGAATATTAGGACAGAATCTTGGATTTTCCGCCATAAGTTCCAAAAGATGCATCGGAAAATCTTTCGGGTGAGGAGAGGTAAAACGAATTCTTTCTATATCAGTTTCTTCTAATAGAAGGCGAACAAGCCCAGCAAAATCAGTGCCTTCCGACTTATAAGAGTTAACATTCTGCCCGAGCAAAGTAAGCTGCTTTACGCCTTGGGCAACAAGGTCCCGGGTTTCTCTTACAATAGAATGAGGATCTCTACTTCTTTCTCTTCCTCTTGTATAAGGAACCACGCAGAATGTGCAAAAATTATTGCAACCTCTCATGATCGTAACGAACGCCTGGATGCCGTTGACCACTCTTGGCTCTATCTCATCATATGTTTCGATCTTAGAAAGACGGGTCAAAGAAACAGGTTGTTTATCAGAGCGAATGGTTTGAATGAGTTCGGGAAGAGTTCTATAATTGTCGGGACCAACCACCAAATCCAAAGGTAATTCCTGGTGAAATAGATCATCTCCCAGGTTTTGGGCCATACATCCAAGGACTCCGATGACTAGGTCAGGATTTCTTTTTTTCAGATACCCAAGGCTTTGGAGCCTACTATAAATTTTTGCATGAGCGTTTTCACGGATCGCACAAGTATTTAAGAAGATAACGTCGGAAAGTTCGGGGTCCGAAACAGTCTCGAACTGAGCGCCTTGCATTAAACTGGACACGATACCCGAATCGTATTCGTTCATCTGGCAGCCATAGGTCTCTATATAAACCTTACCGGCCTTTTTTTCTACTTCTAGAACGCTCATAGGTCCAGTTTTGGAGAAGTAAAGAGCCTGTCAACCCGCTCGAAACCTTAAAAAAAAGTTTCCTTTCCTGCCGAAATCGGATCATAATCAGAATTCTACTTAAGACGAATCAAATGAATCGATCGGGAACAGGACTCAGCCGTAAAACAGACTATTATGTATTATTTGGTCTTTCCAGGGACGCCTCTCCACGAGCGGTGGAAGAAGCTTTTCAACAATATGTACAGGATCTAAAAGAACATTCCTGGGTACCTTGGAAAGATGCGGAATTACGAGAAGGTGCAGAAGCATATTACCATCTATCAGATCCTGCCAGACGAAAACGTTATGATTCTTCCTTAGATTACGAATTGGTGCTTCCGGATCCGGAAGGAGTGCCTGAAGAATTCGAAAGGTATTTTGAAGTCCAAAAAATTTCCACGCCTAAGGAATACGAGAGACTGTACAAACAATTCCTAATGTTAAAATATGAAAGAGAAGATAAACTCTGGATCTTCAGGGCCACAGTATATTTTATACTGACCTGTTTCTCCGCACTTGTACTTTCTTCTCTCGTTTTTGTAGTATTCCAGAAAAACGGCTGGCTCTCCACAAGCGCCGATCTTTTCTATCGTAAATGGGGACTCTTATTTTCCTGCACGTTTATGGGGACAGCATATATGCTATTCCGAGTATTCTATTTGGAAAGAGTGATCACACTAAGAGAGAAAAAAAGAGAAATAGAGCAGAATGAAGAAGTCTCGGACATCGGATCCTAAAGCCTTAACAGAAGACGAAATACAATACTATTATTCGCTTCTTCAAGAAGAAGTAACTGAATATAACTGCGGAAGTTTATGTGCACCTTCTAACGGTGGCATCCCTGTGTGTTGCCAGGCGGACAATGCCCTCCCTGCATTGTACAAAGCGGAATACGAAATGTTATCCAAAAGAACAGACTTATGGAAAGCATATGTTCCGATGACAAGAGAAGAGAAAAAAGAATTCGCAGTATACGACCATAGGAAAATTACGTTTTGTGAATGTAAAGGAGTGGCTCATTGCGAAAGAGAGAACCGCTCCATCAGCTGCAGGACTTTCCCATTAGAGCCATACTTGGATACAAGAGGAGTTTTGGTAGGTTTAGTATTCATGCAAGAATTCCAAACCAAATGTCCTTTAACTTCGAGAGCGAAAGACGTACGACAAGAATTCATAGACAATCATTTCCTATTTTGGGAAAAACTTCTTTTCAGAGTCGAATCGGAATACGAAGTATATACAGAATCCAGTAAGGCCTATCGAAGAAAACGCAAACGTACAGGCGTGGAATTCCCTATTTTATATCCGAGTCATCTAAAAGGAAAAGAATACTTGAAACAATATATTTAGAGTACCTTTGTAGGAACTCCAACAAAGGTTGTAGCAGGAAATTTTGTTGTAAATTATAGGAAAATATGATAGTGGGGAATCAGCTCTCCCACGGGCCACTCCCCCCAATCCCAATGCAGGGTGGGGGCAAACTCATCGCACGTTGGAATTCCAACACATAGCTCTAATACTCAAACAAAAATCTAAAAGTAAAGAGTTCATATCCCAAGATCTGAACTTCAAACGGATTCATACCTTTTTGAAAACAGGATTCCGGAAACGCGGCTAAAACCTTTTTGGTTTCCTCTTCATAAGAATTTTTTGATCTCAATTTTGTAGCAGAAGAAGAAGGTTTTGAATTTTCGAATTTGTATTTAGTGATCTGATTCTTACCATCTCTTCCTCCACCTTTCTCTACAGGAAAAAAATAGTAAGTATAAGGAAATTCTATCTTATCTTTTCCTTCACAGTCTCCCAAACGGACTCCGATCTCTCCCAAAATGTCGACGGGAAGATAGATCGTATTGGAACGAATATCTATCATAAATACCCGCTTTCCTTTCGGGTCCCAACCGAGATCAGATCCCAAAACACTATCTTTAGATTTAGATGCAGTGGTGTTGTTATTAGGATCTTCTAATATCTTCTTTAAAATTTCACCTCGGACTTCCCAAGCCCGGACATCATATGCGGCCCTTTCTCTTTCGGAACGTTCCGGTCTTCCTTCTTTCTTATCCCAAGAATCATTAACTAAGTATTTACGTTCTAATGTGGTTTTGCAGGAGGCTACCAATAATATAAAGAGAAGAAGTATAACTCGCATTTCAAAAGGCTCCGCGGAATTGCACCTCGTACGTGAGAAAATTTTGGATCTCACTAACTTCTCAGCTCTTACTTAGAGACCTTAATAGAAATGATCTCTCTTACAGCTTTTTCCATTTCGGATTTTACTTCCGGAGTTTTTTCTATCACATAAGCATCGAACAGTGCAGGCAAACATTCAGGATCACCAATGTTCCGGACAGTATCTATCGCTTGCAAACGAAGTGGGAGATATTCTTTTTTATTGTTGGAAGAAAAAGAGATCAATGCAGGAACGGAAGTTTTATCCTTCAATTCTCCTAAGGCCTTTAATAAAGAAAGTTTGACTTCGTTTACTTTTTCTTTTTCAAAGATACGTTTGAGTTCGTTCGTTCCAGGATTGAATCCCAACTTCCCCATCACTTCTGCAGCACGAGAACGTAAACCTGAATCCTTATCACTGTCTAAAACAGTTAATAAACCCTGTCCGCCTCCATGAGCTCCAAGATCCAAAAGTAGATCGATCAATCGGGCTTTGAGTCCAGGAACAGTTTCCTTTACCAGTTGTTCCGAAACCGATTTAGCACCTTGCTTATCGTTCAGATAAAACAATGCTTCGGTGCAAATCTTTCTCAGATCCGGATTCGGTTCTGTGATCCCTTTATAGAACAAAGAAATATACTGCCTGCTTTTTCTATTCTTGAGGATCTCCAAACCGTGGAGCCGAACATCTTCATCCGGGTCGGAGGCGGCCATACGCGGAATATTTCCTCGGTTATCAGGTATATTATTCTTATTTAATACTGTGAAAAATCTTCTGCGAAGAGCAGGAATATCGTCCGTCGCGAATTTATTGATCAGGTTCTGGACCCTTTCGTCTTTGATCCAGATGGCAGACTCTAAAAAATATTCCCTATATACCGGATTATTGGAAACTGCTAGATCCAAAACATGAGGCATTGCCCTGTCGTCCTTGATACCTTGCACATATCTGTAAGAAGACTGTCTCACCTCAAAATCAGTATGATTAAGCCCTGCAATCACCGCATAGATCAGTCTTTTTTCTTTTTTTCGATCTGCGAGTTCTAGTATCCTAGTTTGGATCTCGGTATTTCGAGTAACTTTAAAAACAGTATCGAGTTCGTTTGCCCAGCTTGGAGCAAGAGTATCCAATTCTTCTAACTCGGAAAATAGCGCTAAAGAAGCGAAGATACTATCTTCTCTTGCGTCCGGCTCTGAAATTATCTTGGGAAGTTCTTTAACCAGATCCAAACGATTCTTGGATTTGATCTCGGAAATTGCTCTGGCCTGGGATCTTCCTTTGGAAAGAACGGATTCCTTAAATGGATCCTTTTGTTCTTCGGCAAAAATACTTCCGCCGAAATTTATAGTGAAGAATAGAACCAGACAAAAGAATGGAATTCTTTTCAGAAAAGACCGTCCCTCTTGGAGGAATCCTCCAATGCAGCCGTCGCGGCACGCTTATTATCGTAAGCTTCCGTATTGGACGGATCTAAGTCTATTGCATTTTGGAAGGACCGAACCGCCTTTTTATATTCTCCGTTCTTGTAAAATGCGACTCCCAGATAATTATATGCGGTAGATGCAGTCTTAGGTTTTACTTCGGATCGTACGATCGCAGTCAATTCTTCGATCGCTTTCTCTCGATCTAAAACGGAATTGGAATCCAATAGGATTTTAGAAAGAACTAAGCGACCTTCATAATCTTCCGGATCCATATGAGCTGAACGATATGCTTCATCCTTTGCTCTATTTTTCATATCCGGATCTTTGGACTTATTGTAAAGAAGTGCCAATTTTTTATGAGCTTGCTTGATCTCACCTGCGTTCTTAGATCTGTTCAACACTTGCAGTAGGATCTTCTCCGCACTGGAAGATTCTCCGGTACCCATATATGCTTCCGCAAGTTTTAAGGCTACTTTGTAGTAATCTTCTTTTTGTTTGAAGAGTGCCGAGTATTCTTCTATCGCTTCTCTATAAAATTTATTTTCAAGATAATAATCCCCCAAGGCTTCCTTAGGTTTTATATCATCCGGATCCAGATAAGATGATTTCCGGAAATTCTCGATCGCTTGGGTGCCATTGCCTGTATGTTTATAAACAAGGCCTAAATTATAATATGCTTTTGCATTTTTAGGATTCAGATCCAGGACTCGGTTCAGATAGGTAATCGCTTCTCCATATCTTTCCATTTGGTCCAAGACTACGCCTAAGTTTAATAATGCAGTCTCGGTAAAACTATCTCCCGGAGTGGAGTCCACAATCCTTCTGTACGTTTCTTCCGCGGCGAGAAGGTCCCCTTTATTATAATATGTTTCTGCGAGTTGGAATAATAGATCCAGATTATTTGGATTGTACTTCAAACCTTTTTGGAGTGCATTGATAGATTGCTCCCCTTGGTTCAATTGCTCAAAACCTTCCGCAATAGAACGGAATAATTCAGGATCGTTGGAACCAGCTTGGTTGGCAAGTTCCAGATATTTTACAGATTCTTCCAACTTACCGTTCTTCTTCAAAACGATAGAAAGATTGTACAATGCCTTTGCATCATTCGGAGTGATAGTAGCCGCTTCTCTAAAATAATGTTCCGAGGA
Organism: Leptospira johnsonii; assembly: GCF_003112675.1. NCBI lineage: Bacteria > Pseudomonadati > Spirochaetota > Leptospiria > Leptospirales > Leptospiraceae > Leptospira > Leptospira johnsonii. The sequence continues at coordinate 366,701 of NZ_BFAY01000007.1, forward strand.
AACATAATCTCCCCTATTATAGGAAATATTTCCCAGATAAGAATTGGAAAGAGCAGCAAGTTTTCCACTTCTTGCTCTCATCACCACAAGTTTGAAATGTTCTTCCGCTTGTGGGATTTCTCCCTTTTTAAAATAACTTAATGCAAGGTTATAAGTCAGATAAGGATCGTCTGGAGAAGAAGAAAGTCCCTGCTTATACGCATCTATTGCAGCATCGGGATCATTGATCTCGTTAAAAAGATTTCCTGCCATGAGGGCGATCCTTGGATCGTTAGGCGCAATCTCTCTCGCTTTTAAAGCGGTACTTCTCGCAGCAGAGTTTTGGCCGCTATGAGCGTAAGCCAAAGTTAAATTATAATATGCGTATACATTATTCCCATCCAGAGTGATCGCCTTCTGCAAAGAATCGATTGCTTGAGGAAATCTTCCGTCCTCGTCGTAGATCACTCCGAGAACAGTCAGAGCCAAGGACTTCTCCTGGCTTGTAGCAGGGCCGGTCAAAAACTCAGTACAATAATCAAATGACTGCTTTCTATAATTCTGTTTATATAAAGTAACACATTTAGTCAAAAGCGGGTTGTTCGTACCGTCGGGAAGATAAGGTCTTTGTAATTCTTGGGCCAGACTTCCTTTAGGCATGAGAGGAGACTTGCCGTCTGCAACTCCGTTCACGCCGAAACCAGGTCTACCCTCTCTGAAAAATGAGTACCAAATCGCAAGACCGATCAAAAGAAGAAGGGACGCAGCTAAAGCCCCCCAAGCAAATGCGGTCGGATTATAATGACGCTTAGGACGAAACTCTTCCGGCTCGTCCCCATAATAGTAGGAAGGTTTAGGTTCTTCCGTCTCCAGGAAGATTCGGTTCTTGCGGATCGGGTTTTCCATATCGGTTTGTCTCATACTGAAGGATGGAATCCAAGATCCCGTTAATAAATGGGACCGAATTCTCGCTTTCAAATTCCTTAGTCAACTCGACTGCTTCGTCGATGGTGACCCTGGGCGGAATTTCTTTGGAATGCAATAACCCATAAATGGACAAACGCAGAATACATTTGTTCACCGGGGAAATTCTAGCAAAATCCCAATTCCTCGAGTATTTCTTGATGAGAGTATCGATTGTTTCCGCGTTTTTCACAACACCATTTATAATAGAAACGGCAAAATCCCTTTCTTCCGTTTCTATCTTTTTGTCGTACCAACGGAACTTTAGGACCTCCGACAAGGCAGGATCCACCAGTTCTAACTGGTATAATGCCATTAACGCAATCTCTCGGGACTTCCTTCTGGAAGAGGACATAGATTAGAGAAGTTTCAGTAGATTTGTCATTTCCACCGCAGTCAGAGCCGCCTCGTAGCCCTTATTACCTGCCTTGGTACCGGCTCTTTCGATTGCTTGCTCAATTGTATCCGTAGTTAAAACTCCGAAAATCACTGGCACGGAATGCTGCACACCAATGGAACCAACTTTCGCGGATTCTCCGGCAACAAAATCAAAATGAGCGGTAGCTCCTCGGATCACTGCTCCGAGACAAATGATAGAATCGTATTTTTTACTTCCTGCGGCTTTGGAAACTACGATCGGAAGTTCGTATGCTCCCGGGATCCGTACCACAGTGATATCTTTATCTTCGACTCCTGTCATGCGGAGTCCTTCGAGTGAACCTTTCAAAAGGCTTTCGACTATGAATTCGTTAAAACGGGAGACAATGATACAATGTTTCTGTCCCTTTCCGTCCAGCTTGGCTTTCAATTCTTGAGGCATCTGTTTCCTGGTTGCTTCTTATATCGAGAAAACACAAGTTACCCTGAGTGGCAACCGGAAAAGAAGCTTCTAAATCCAAATTCTGCATATTCCTGATCCTGCTAGGAGTCCAGGTTTTCACCCTTTCTTCCTGCGAGACCATCCGATCTTTTTGGAAACCCAAAGACGCATTTATAAAAAGTTTAGATCTACCCGATTGGGTCCTAGAATCCTCCATCAAGTTGAGAATATTCAATGATTCTCCCAATGTAATCAATCCAGAAGACGCAATGCCCGAAGACGATATTGCAGCTTACGCAAATCAACTCAGAGTATTACTCGCAGTTTCACCCGCAGCCATGAGAGACATATACGAGATGGCAGGATGTTTGGACGGAAGCGATCTCGTGAAAGTTCGCGGAAACAAAATGACGGATAGCGGAGAAGATATCTGGTTCGGAGCATGCAAGAGCGGGGCCCAAGACGCAATCGTGTTCCGAGTATTAGAGATGGGAAACAACCAACTCTATTATTTGTACGAAGAAGAATTGATCAAAACCTGGGACGAATCCAAGAAGAATGTAAAAACAAATCCTGATAAATCTATGAGGCTAGCCACCAAGATCATAGAACATGAGCCTGCTCATCCTGGAGCAAGAAGATTATTAGGAAGTCTGTATCTAAAGAACGGATATTGTCCTGGGGCGGTCCGCAATTATAGGATCTATCTCCGGATCCTTCCCCACTCACCGGAAAAATCCAAAATAGATTCACTGCTCAAAAAAAGCTGCGGAGATACTTTGTTCCCTAAAAAACCGGAACCGAAAGAGTTTTCTGATGAATTGCCTACGTTAGAAGAATCTGCGCCTTAGTCTTTCACTCTAAGAACTAATGTGATCTTGCCGTCTGCTTTTTCCACTACTTCAAAACCTTCTTCCCTAAGAGTTTTTTTGATCCGATAAAAGCCAAGGTTCACGACTTTAGGAGGGTCGGATTTGCGGGAAGAAGAAGGGAAACGATTCGCAGAAGCATCCATCACTATTTAGTTTCGGCTCCAAGAAGGTCCGTCTTGACCTTGACAGAAAGAAAACCTTTTACTAAATGAGAAAGAGATGAGGCGAATTCTTGCTCTCGTATTATTTATAATCCTATTGGCTTTGGGGATCTCCGCCTTTTATTTACAGGAATGGTTTGATTCCCCCGGATTCCGCTGGGTCATTTCCAAGTTTTCCTTTTGGGTCTTTCTGTCGGTTCTGATACTTTCTGCCTTAGCAATGCTTCGGATTTTCAGAAGGGCCAAAAAGGCAATACGCATCCAAAGACAGGCTCTCGAAAAACATTTAAGCGGAATTTTAGAAGAATTGGTCCAGGACTCCCAAGCATTGAGCGAATTCCTAAAGATAGACCTTCCTCAAATGGAAGAACGTATTAAAATTTCCAAAGACAAACTTCCTAAAGAAATCTATTCTTCTTACACTTCCAATTGGACCAGGATCAGAACGGATGCAGAAGCTACACTCAGAGATCTGGAAACGCTTCCTTTAGAGCCGGATTTCGGAGAAGAAAAAAATCGAGCAGTTCCGGAATATAAAGATCTTCTGAACAAACATACCAAAGCAAAATCCATTTTAGAAAGAGTCAGATCCGACCTTTCTCTATTAAAAGAAAAACTAACGGAGAAAGGATGTTGAGAACTGCCCTTCTAATACCTATCGCCTGTATCATATCCACTTGCACTTCCCTTCCGGAGACAAACTTTTCTATCACGGAGTTGGCTTCTCCTATCCATCCACTCTCTCAGCTATTGCCAAAGGAAAAGAGTGTCCCTTCTCTCTCCGTTCTTCGCAAAAAAACGAAAGTAAGCGGGATATTACTCCATCATACCAGGGGACTCTCTAGCGAAGAATACATTATAAAAAGTGCAAATTCAGGATGGTTGGTGCATTATATAGTAGATAAGAAAGGTAAGATCTACGGTGTAGAAGATCCAGGAAGCTCACTCTTCAAGGCTGCACCAAAGATGGACGCAAGCATGATCCATATTTCCTGGGAAGGAGATAAGGAAGATATACTCAAACGTCCTGCCCAGAAAAAATCTTTGCTTTATACGATCGCAAAAACCTCCCAAGAATTCGGGATCCCGGTTACAAACTTTGACGTAGGTTCACGCTCCGGAATATTTACACATAGCCAGGCAAAAAAGAAATTCGGCGGTTTCTTGAACGGAAGCGATTGTGGAAATGAGAATGTACTAAAGGCTCTCTTAGAAGAACTAAAAGGTTCCTACTTTTCCGAAATGGAATGGAAGGATAGATACGGAGAATGGGTTCTCCGTAAAGAAAAACCTTTTGTAGGACAAAACGGAGAGGTCAAAGAGCCCAGTTACGATAAAGGAAGAGGAGTCACTCCTACTCCCAAGGCAGAACTGGAAAATATCGAGAAAACAACTGACGGACTTCTTCCGGAAGAAAAAAGACTCAAATACAATTATAGAGGCGCAATCACAGCTGATTGTGTAGTATTACACTTCACTGCAATCAACGATTACGAAGGAACCCTCAGAGTATTAGAAAAACGGAATTTAGCCGCCACCTTCCTCGCAGATAAAGACGGAAAAGTCTACCAATTACTGGATTCTCCGCTTCATATGGCTGCCGCCGCCACTGGAACAAATCGAAATTGTTTCCAAATAGAGATCGTGGGTAAGGACACAGAGATGTTACTTGCAAATCCTGCACAAACTGCTGCGGTCTCAAAACTCGTATACGAGCTTTGCCAAAAATACGAGATCCCTTTGAACAACCAGAGGATAGAATCTCTAAAGGGCGTATTCTCCCATACCCAGGCTAAGAAAAAATGGGGAGGCTCTATCTTTTTAGATGCTCAGGACTTCGATCCTGGAGAACCATATATGAAAAAAGTAATAGAGACCTTGGGCGGGACTTATTATTCGGAAAAAGATTGGTATGATCGAAATGGAGAAGAATGGATCCTTCTCTTTACCGATTTTCAGCCTTGATCGGGCGATTTTTCACAGAGATTCGATCTGAATCGCCCAATTCCACCATACCACCCAATCCTTTTCCCAAAGGAATTCCCGAGCGAGTTGTATGCAATCTTTGCTTTTCAGGGGCTTCTACTTTTTTTTGACGAAGTTGTGTAGGAGTTTTGCCTGTCACTTTTCGAAATGCGTCGTTAAAGGAGGATTTGGAATTGAATCCTACAAAATAGCAAATGGAAAGAATATCCTGATCTAACTTTTCTTCCAGAAGTTTGACCGCTTCTTCTATCCTAAAACCGTTGATATAATTATGAAATCCAGTTTGCAGATGTTCATTTAAAAATTCGGTCAACTGATAAGGTTTAATTCCCAGATCTTCCGATAAAGAATGAAGAGTCAGCTCCGGATCTCGATACAGTTTATCTTCTCTCATCAATTCTTGGATCCTAAGCTCTAACAAATTCAGATCCAAACCAATCAGAAGAGATTTTTCATACTTCTTCTTTCGTACTTCTCGAGTCAACGGAGCAAAAAAGTCCGGGTATCTCGAGGGAGCCAAGAACAGAAGTGTTACGATCCCTGTTACAAGAAGTCCGCCCACTCTAAACAAAATATCCAGACCGAACATGAATCCGAAAACTAAAGAATACATTGCAAACACCGTGATGGTTGCCAAAATAAAAATGAATCTTATCTGAGATTTTAATTCCGGAATAGAGTTCACGGTTAACAACATTCTATATCTAAATCCGAAGTAAGCAGTAGTGAGCGCAGTTGTTATAAAAAAACCCCAAGAAAGATAATGTTTATATCTGATATTTCTAAAGTCTCCCAGGTCGGAGATGATAGAGTCCCAAGGCCTTCCAAAAAAAAATATCTCGCCCAATAAAAAAAGACCAGGTACAAGAAAATGAAGACGGATGTCCCTATACAAAGTCTGATTCGGGTATATCAAAGAATGTGTATATAGCAAAGATAAGGGCCCGATAGCCGAAAAAGAAGTGAGTAATAAGAAGATTGCATGCGGATAAGTCCTGTCAATTTCCAAGACTACATTCGCAACTGTGAATAGTATGATCCCCAACGAAAGAAACAGAAGTGCTCCAATCCTGTCTTCTCTGCGTTTTATAGGCGGAATTAACTTTTGAACCACCAATAAAAAGGAAAGGCCACTTCCGAAGTAGAATAAAGGAGTTACCACTTCGGGATTTAACATAGGCGGTATATTAAGAAAATACCAAGGCTTGTCAAGTGTTCTCATCTGAAACGAATCTCAGAACGATTTGAGATCCAATAAAATAAGTGAAAAATTTTTATTTCGAACACTTGCATTCTTCTTAAATTTCAGAAATCTAATTCACCCTACTCTTATATCTTACTTATTTTATAAGTTTTGATTTTTGCACAACTGTTCGAATAATGAAACTCGAACGTTCGAATTCCGTGGCTCGGACGACCTGATTTTCATTATGGAGTATTCTTCTCCGCCAGAACTTGATCCGGGATTTAACAATTCCGGACTAAGGAGCGGAAAAATGGAAATGCAAAGAATACGTGCTGCAAAACGTTATCTGCGGTACGCCTTGTTAGGGATGGCTGTGTTAGCTGCGGGTTGCCCCGTAGGAATTTTTACGGAATTCCCCAACCAGGAAGAAGTATGTAAATTTGATCCGATCCGAGAGGGAATTCGCGCGGTGTCCGCATCTTCTTTCCCGGAGCCGGTACTACAATCAGTGTTGGTAAATGGAAATCTAGTATGGCAGACAGTAACGGATGGGCCAGCGTACCCTACTCCTACTTTCAGCCCCGGCCAAACCATCACACTTAAGGGAACAGGTTTCGGAGCTGGACCAGAAATCGACTTTTCTAAAATTATGATCGGTAATACCAGAATTCTGGAAACCGATCTGAGAATGTTCGAACAGAGATTGGACATCACCAAACAGGTGAACTTCGAAGTGGACGAACCTTTGGATAGTTGGAGCAAGTACATTCTTGCTTGGACGGATAATCAGATCCAATTCAAAGTTCCGGAACACACAACCTCGGGGCCTTTGGTCGTTCAGATCCAAAAAAGAGTAGGATATAACGATTCCCTACTTCATCCGGGACAACCACATAACGTGATTGATGCCCAAACTCGAAGAGTTACCGACGAAGACTTTAAACATAAATGCGACGTTGTTTCTATCTTAAGCGATGCGAAAGGGACTGTTCCTTTACAAGTAAACGTGAACAACCCTGGATTCTCCTCCATCATCGCACTGGGTGAAAAGATCTTCTGGTCTTACGATTTCAATATCGGAGTGGCTCACGCGATCCGAAATCTGGATTGGAAGAAAATTTTTGCATACCAAGCAAAAGATCCTGTGACTGGATACACTGCAGATCCACTTCTTCTGTTCGGCGCTTACCAAACAGTCGCAGGCCAAGTTCCTTCTGCGGCGATCGATAATGTTTACTTTGATCGTTATCCTCAACCTACTCCAATTCCAGGGTTTCTGGGAGCGGATCAAAAATTTAAAGGGAATACTAAGAATAGCGGTTGGGCTGGATATAGATATGCGGAAGCATCTCATCCATATACAGGTGATGGGGAATGGATCGGATTCAACTGTGCTTCTTGTCACGGATACAAGATCACTTACGAGGCTTCTCCAGGTAACACCGTAACCAAAGTGATCCCAGGACTTCCAAATCCTAAATGGTCCATGAAATGGTCTATATTAGGGGATTTTAAAGGAATTAAGGAAAACGAACCGGGACCAAGTTTCGATTCTGCTTCGAAAGATGTAGATAAAACAATGTTGATCTACGCTATGCCTCAAGGAGCAGGAGAACATGCGCTAATCCGAATCAAAGGAGAAGGCAGCGAGACGGACAACGATTACGAGTTCTCTCCGATCGCGATTCCGAACGTAACCAACTATATGGGAGTTAGAAGATCCCTATCCCATTCCGAATCTTACGTAGGATTCGAAGGTTCTTATATTCATTCGGAAGAACCTGACGGTGCTACAGGTTCAATGTATGCGAAAGAACTTCAAGCTCTTACCGCTTATATGACCAAGTTAGACCAAAACGATAAGGCTCTCAGACAAGTTGGAATGTATCGTTGGCTAAAATCCAAAGGTAAACTGATCGCTCAAGTCGGATCAGACTCTGGAGAAGGTGCTTTCGTTCAAGCTGGATGGGAAAATCAACCTGGTATCACTGCAGCAGTTGCAAGAGGAAAGGCAACTTTCCAGAGAGATTGTGGATCTTGTCATAATGATAAGGTAGGCTTGAACTCAAACGAAAAAATGTTCAAACTAAATGAAGTGGGAAGATTCTTCGCTCCTACTATTTACCAAAAAGCACTGCAATCGATTCGTGCGACTTTTCTACGAGATATGTACTGGGTACAACATAGAGGTCTGTTAAGCGACGGACACGTCAGAAACTTGGAAGACTTAGTGAATCCTGCCCGTTGTACGGAAGGATCTCCTCTATACAACCAGTACTACACTTTACATGCTCCTGCGTCTCCTGCTTTAGGTGGACCTGATTTTCCTGAACCGTATCCGGCTCAAAACAGAAAATCGGATGTATTCAGAGTAGTCAAATCTGCAGCTAACGATACAGGGACGAAAAGAAACAGATTCATCGAAAGACATAAATATTTCGTAACTGTTTCTTGGGATCCGAACTATTACTATTGGGATTACCAGAAGATGAGAAGGGAATATGGTCCGCAAGAGTTGGGTACTGCTCAACCGATCGGAATGCCTGCAGCCCCTCACCCTTGGTGTTCCTCCACTGCTACGGAGGTGGATGATCTAGTGGAGTATATCCTCACTCTCTAACTCTCTACGGCCCGGGGAGAAAGATCGAATACCAGGTCGATCTCTCCGGGTTTTTATTTCGGGGAATTCTCTCCGAAATATTTGTTTTTTCGAATATACTAAAATTCTACTCGAGCATACTCCTAAGCATCCAAGCTGTCTTTTCATGGATCTCCAATCTTTGGGTAAGAAGGTCTGTAGTCACCTCATCCCCTCCCGAATCCGCAGAAGGAAGGATCGCTCTTGCAGTTCGGATCACTGCTTCGTGTCCATCTACAAGGTTTTTCAGCATTTCTTCCGCTTTAGGAACTCCATCTTCTTCTTTTAATGAAGTTAAAGAAGAGAACGCTTTGTAAGTTCCAGGTGCTGGATAACCGAGAGAACGAATTCTTTCCGCCACAAGATCCAATGCGTTCCAAAGCTCCGTGTATTGGGTCATGAACATCAAATGTAAGGTATTAAATAATGGTCCGGTTACGTTCCAATGATAGTTATGAGTCTTTAAATATAAAAAATACGTATCTGCTAAAAGTTTTTGCAGGCCTTGGTTGATGGCTTCTCTATCCTTCTCCGGGATCCCTATATTCGGTTTCATACTTATCTCCTTTCCGTTTAGAAAATTTAGAATCATTCTAAATCTAAGTGTTAGACAGTGGCAATCTAATTTCTTTTAGAATAATGATGATTTTTTCCAGATTTTTACAAAAAGAAAAACTAATAAAGAGAGCAAATTCTCTTAATCGGTAATTTACCAAAGTGATAAATCACCGATTATTTAAAAACGAATAGTCAAACCACTCTTAATCGGTAGTAAGCAATCCATCCGGCTTCATATTATTACAATTGCTGCTAAGTATTAAAGTTCCAAGAGAGTCCGCGATGAACGAAGCACCAAATCTTCGGATATCGGTGGTACACGCATTAACATCATCCTTTTTATAATATTTCGAATCGTCTATCTTCACAACAAAAGAATCGATTATCGAACCATAAAGCGCTACTGAAGCTGCAACAGCCGAATCTCCATAAGCCGCTGTATAGAAGGAAAGGTCGGCTACATAGGCGGCATTTCTAATCTTCTCCTTGGCTTCCGAGCCTTTATATACAGTGTCCACCAGACCTGTCGAGTCGATCAATGAGCAATTGAAAATCCAACAGGCGAATACAAATCCCGGGACCAGAAAACTTTTTTTCATAAGGCAAAACCTCCAAAATTTCGCCTAACTTTATTTTTCATCAGGAATTCGCTATTGATTTTTAAATTTAACCTCCCGGAATGAATATTCCAATAAAAAAACATACGAATTATATAATAAACCTATTTAGAATATACGAAATATATCAAATGAGATAGATTCAAAGTTCTCCCGGAATGTAGATTCCGCGAATATCCTCGCAAAATAAAAAAGCCGCTCAGTCAAGCGGCTTTTTTATTAGATATTTTGTGCGACTTCTATTTATTTCGGAAGAAGCCCGATTTCTTCAAAGTTACGACAATTCTCACTTAACGTGAAAGTTCCGATAGAATCAAGACGATTTAGATAAGCAAACTTTTCCATATCGGAAGCACAATCATTCACTTTGTTTTTTTTATAGTATTTTGAGTCGTCCAAATCTAATAAGAAAGAGACAGTGAGCGAATTTGTAAAAGACAAATTAGTGACTAAACCGTTATAACCTCCATACTTTTTTTCATAGTAGATCCCATCTGCATTGAATGCAGCATTTCGAATTTTCTCTCTTGCTTCGCCACCACTATATGCGTCGTTTACCAAATTAGTTGACTCTACAATATTACAATTTGTCGTAAAGGCACTGAGAAGAAATAATATACTAATAATTTTTTTCATAATTTGGCGCCCATTCCTTGCCCTTTATCTTAACCTAGTATTACCAAGATAATTCATAAAACAAAAAGGCGATGTCCCCCTTACTAAAAAAAACTACTTTTTACGCTCCGCTTACCAGCAGAAATTTATAAAAATCTGTATTAGTCGCGGGCCTCAAGAGCCGTCTTTAGGATAGGCTCTTATATTCCTTGATCGCAGCAAAAACTTCTTCCAGCTCGGAATCAGTCATATATGGAAATAAAGGAAAATTTAATACTGAATCGCAGATCCTTCCTGTTCTATGCTCTTTTCCGAATTTACCTACAATATAAGGTTTTGCTCCAGGTTGATCGCTCATTGCTCCCGGATAGATCACTCCAAAACCGATCCCTTTTGCTTTTAGGACTTCTTGGATCTTAGGTCTTTCGGCAGGATCAAAAAGAGTAACGTTGCAATATCCATTTTCTTGAAAGTCTTTTGGAGGATGGATCACGTTCACTCCTAAGCCAGGAAGAGCCTGGTAATATTTCTCTGCAGCCTTTCTGCGGGAAACGAGTCTTGCTTCTAAATGAGGAAGATTCAAATTTAAGAATGCAGCTTGCAAGGTATCCATTCTGGAATTCCAACCTACATCTCCGTAACCGTAGTGAGAAGTTCTTCCATGGTTTCCAAGCATTCTTACTTTATTTGCTAGTTCTTCGTCGTTTGTGAAAACCGCTCCCCCATCTCCAGCCCCGCCTAAAACTTTTGCAGGATAGAAAGAAGTAGTAGTGATCAATGCGTCTTGGTAGATAGGTTTTCCCTTATATAAAACACCGAAGGATTGGGCTCCGTCTTCTAATAAGAAAACTCCTTTTTCCTTACAAAGTTTGCGGTAGTCTTCTAACTTTGAGCTTCCCCAACCATACAGGTGAACGATGATCGCTGCCTTCGGTTTTACTTCTTCGAGTGCCTTTTTGAACTCTTCGAAATCCATTTGTAGATCGTCTGGATTCGTATCTACTGTGGCAGGATCGGCGCCTACGTTTACTACAGATTCAAATGTCGCCCAGAAGGTAGAGTCAGGAACTAATACCTTATCTCCCTTTCCCACGCCCAAGGCTCTCAGTGCCAATTGAAGTGCATCTGTTCCGTTTGCACATGCGATCGAATATTTAGTTCCAGCGGTTGTTGCCAGATTTTTTTCTAATAATGCGACTTCTTCTCCTCCGATAAAGGAGGCGTTCTTGCTGAGAGTTTTTACTTTATCTTCCCAAGCTTCTAGTAATCCCGGCTCGAATCTTTTGATATCTATGAAAGGTACGCCCATTATGGTCTCCTCCGAACAGCGTCGGAAACGGGTCCTAAAAAGCAAATTATTTTGAGCTGGTTTAAGACCCGGCGTAAAGGGCGAAGATAGTAGATTTACTTCTTCTTACGAGGCGCTATCTTCTTTTTAGGAGAAGGTTTCGTCTTCTTAGAGACTACCACCTGTTCCGTTTTAGGTTTCAAAACTCCATCGATTACCTTGGGCTCGAATAGAATTTTAGCTACTTCTTCGAATTTAGAAACCGGAAAGAATTCCATTCCCTTCTTCACATAATCAGGTATTTCGTCTAACTGAGGTCGATTGTCCGAAGGAAAAATGATCTTATGAACACCAACCCGTTTGGCAGCCACGACCTTTTCTCTTAATCCGCCGATGGCTAAAACTTCGCCGGTCAGTGTTAATTCTCCAGTCATACCGAATCCAAGTTTGATCCTTTTATTCAATACCAAGGAAAGAATGGCGGCTGCCATTGTGATCCCGGCGCTCGGCCCATCTTTTGGAGTGGCACCGTCAGGAACATGAAGATGGATCGTTTTTTCGGTGAATAATTCCTCACTACCTAAGAAATTCTTAATATAGCTGAGAGCGATACTGGAAGATTCCTCCATAGATTTTCCGATCATCCCAGTAAGAAGTATCCCGCCCTTTCCTTTTATGAAGACCGCCTCTATAAGTAATGTCGCACCTCCTACAGAAGTCCAAGCAAGTCCCAAAGCGGTTCCTGGAACGGTAGGCTTGGTCATCCTATCATCCGTGTATTTAGGAACTCCTAAAAGTTTTTCCACATCCTTAGGTTGGATATGTTTCGGATAAGTTTCTCCCTTTACGATCTGGAGTGCGAGTTTTCTAGCCAGTTTATCGGACTGTTTTTCTAAACCTCTCACCCCTGACTCTCTAGAATAATGATCTATCAGAGTGACCACAGATTTTTTATCTATCTGTATCCCGTACGGCTCTATCCCGTTTTTCTCCAGCACCTTTTTCCAAAGATGTTTGTTAAAGATCTGGACTTTCTCGTCCGTGATATAACCGGAAAGATTGATAACTTCCATACGATCCAAAAGTATCCTACTAATGGAATCTAACGTATTTGCCGTAGCGATAAAGAACACAGAGGAAAGATCAAATGGAAGATCCAAATAATGATCTCTGAATGTTTTATTCTGCTCCGGATCCAAAACCTCCAGTAGAGCTGCAGCAGGATCTCCCTGCATTCCAAGCCCAAGCTTGTCTATTTCGTCCAAAAGAATAACAGAATCTTTTTCTTTAGTAATTCTTAATGCTGTGATGATCTTTCCAGGCATCGCACCAATATAGGTCCTACGATGGCCTTTGATCTCCGCCTCGTCTCTCATTCCGCCCACAGAGAATCTAAAAAACTTTCTGCCCATGGCTTCTGCGATAGACTTAGCAATAGAAGTTTTCCCGACCCCGGGAGGTCCTACTAAAAGAAGAATGGAACCTTTCTCTGTAGGTTTTAACTTCTTCACTGCTAAAAATTCCAGGATCCTTTCTTTTACATCATCCAGTTTATAATGATCTTTATCTAAGGTCTTTTTGGCTTTATCTAAATCAATTTCTCGAGAAGGAGCAGCTTCCCAAGGAAGACTTTCCATAATATCCAAGTAATTTCGAACAACGTTATAATCCGCGGTATTCTGATCCGTGTAGAAGAACTTATCCATTTCCCGCTCTACTTCTTCTATTACTTCCGGATCTGCAGGGATGGCTTTCAGTCTTTCTAAGAATTTTTCATACTTCTTCTCGTACTTTCCTTCTTTCTGACCGAGCTCCGCTTGGATCGCCTTCAATTGTTCTCTTAGGAAAAACTGTCTCTGTTGTTTATCAATTTTGTCCTGGATATTCTCCTGGATCTCTCTTTGGAGACTAACAAGATCTATCTCCTTTTTCAGATAGAGCAGAACCTTTTCGATCCTGTCCTTTAAATTCACGGATTCTATTACGGATTGATAATCTTCTTTTTCAATATTCAAAATACTGCATACAAAATCCGCCATCTTACCTGGCTCGTTCACATTCAGCATGGTAAGTTTCATCTCTTCCGTAAAAAGAGGATTATTTTGTGCGAGTTCCCTTGTCATGATAAGCAAGGTTCTCATCATGGCTTTGATAGTATTTTTAGAAGCGCCGGGTTCTTCTTCCGGATAGCTTACCTTTGCGATCAACAAAGGTTCCGTGGAAGCAAAAGATTCCACCTTAAATCTGCGAACTGTATTGATCAAAATATTTACAGCGCCATCAGGAAGATTCACCTTCTTCAAGATCTTGGCTACTACACCGAAATCGTAAATATTCTCTTCTGTTTTCTTTTCATTCTCCTCATCCTTGAGAAGAACAAGCCCAATGAAAGAATTCCCTTTTAAGACCTCATCCACAGCCTTTGCAAATTTTCCCCCCGGAACGATCAGAGGAGTGATGATCCCGGGAAATACCGGCCTGGTCTTGATCGGCACCAGAAATAATTCGGGAGGAAGAATGGAATCTACCGGTACGATACTTCCTTCAACTTCGCCTATATCATCAAAAAGATCCACGTTTCACCTTCGGTTTAAAAAATAATCGGACCAATTCCAGTTTCTGGGTTCGCTCCTAGTACTCAAATCTTTCTTTTTCTTCGATAATGAAAAGAACTTGAATCTTTGGGGATATGCGTCAGTCTAAATGGGAAATATATAAACATTTCGACTGTTTTCTAGAACGGGGATGAAACGAATGCAGGCTAAAAACCTATCTATTATCTTTTTGATTTCGATGCTACTTTTGATCGGATGTAAAAAAGACGAACCGGATAATACAAAAGCTCTTACAGGAGCAGTCTTAGCCGAAGTTCTTTATAATCCTTACGAAAGGATCACTCCTCCCGCAGACGACACTATCCTGATCCCGAACACTAATACTAGCTACCAAAACGGAAGGCAGTATTTTCCGAAATGTTTTGGAAATGCAGGAAACACTAAGTTTTATTTCTTTCGAAAAACTACTTCTGCTAATAATAAAAAATTGCTCATCAACTTTATGGGAGGAGGAGCTTGCTGGAGTAATAATAACTGCTTCGGAAAGAGTACCACGACATTCTTCAATTTCCTAAATGATGTGCCTGATCTTTTTGTCAAGGTGGCCTTCCAAGGGATTTTGGATGCCGGAAATTCTTCTAATCCATTTAAAGATTATGATGTTCTTTTTATTCCTTATTGCACTGGAGATCTTCATATAGGTTCCAGTGATGTGGCTACTTATGATGATCCTTATGTATCCTCGGATCCTTCTGTCTATAGCCATAGAGGACATGATAATGTTCTCTCGGTCTTAAAATATATCCAATCGAATTATACCCAGGTGACCGACGTAGTGGTTGCAGGACAAAGTGCCGGAGGATACGGAGCTATATTAAACTATCCTCATATTCGCCAAGTATTCTCCGAGAGCGCAAGATTCCCAAGCTTTAATAAGATCAGCTTAGTGGCGGATGCTTCCAACGGAGCAGTGATCAATGGATTTTTCTCCAACATCGTAAAAAATCAATGGGGAAGTGCATCCAATATTCCGGACTGGGTTGTAGGTTCCAATTATCTAGACGGCGCTCCTTCTATCGAAGATTATCTCAGCAAGATTACTACGGAATATCCGAACGATGTTGTGGGTCAGTACACTGCAGCATTCGATTCTACCCAGAGATGGTTCTTTAATGTGATGGGGATTATAAACTCAGGCTCTCCTTCTTACTCGGATTCTAGTTCTTATTTCGGACCGGGGGATGCGCGAGATGTTGCGGATCTTCCTAAGGATGGTTCCAATACCCCTTCCAATTGTAACTGGGCGATCAACGCAAATAATGCGATGGCCGGTACAACAGGCTCTAAGTATTATTTTTATAGAGCTCCGGGAGATATTCATACAATCACTACGAGTGATACAATGTATGGACTTGTAAGTAACGGAGTGAACTTTAATACCTGGTTAAAATCCATCGTATCGAATGTAGGGACTCCTGCAGACGTGGATTGTTCTTTAGGTTCAGGCTCCTATCCTTGCACGGATAAAAATTTCGGGGCAAATCCTTTGAACGATAGCCTAGGAAGAGCCACCTCTCAGGACTCCTTCGACAATAATAAAGATCTGTACGAGACCTGCTTCGGTCCTTGACATTCTACAAACTAGGAATAAAGTATAGCTGATATCGCCATCTGACGGCGGTATCAGGTTTTTATGAAAATCCGACTGATTACGATCTTCCTATTATTCTCTCAAATATACTGTACAAAAGATAAAGACAATACCCAGGAACTTCTTGCTACTGCATTCATCGTAGATCTGGTCACAAGCCCGTTTACCAGGATCACTCCCCAGCCTGGCACATTCACTACCCAGGTAGATCACGGAGCCACACCTTACACATATACAGCTACTTTTGATCCGAAATGCAGCGGTACGGAAGGAAATGTGGACTTCTATTTTTTCAGAAAAACAGTAGCTGCGAATAACAAAAAACTTCTGATCAATTTTATGGGAGGAGGAGCTTGTTGGGACAATGCAAACTGTTTCGGAAATAATACCGTCACTTATTTCAATCAGCTGAACACAGTTCCGGATTTTGCATTAGATCTATTATTCAAAGGTGTCATAGACCAAACAGTCGCGGAGAATCCATTCAGAGATTATGATATTATATTTGTCCCGTATTGCAGCGGAGATCTTCATATAGGAAGTAAGGACAAAACGTATGCTAGCGGAACTATCAAACATCATGGTTATGATAATGTGATCTCCGTTCTAAAATTTGTCCAAAATTCCTACTCGCAACTGGACCGAGTTTTTGTGACAGGCCAAAGTGCGGGAGGTTATGGAGCTATATTAAATTATCCGATTATTCGAGAAACTATTACCACAATAGACTCAGGCGCACAAGTAAGAATGTTATCTGATGCTTCCAATGCAGTGGTGCCTACTGGAGCTTATACAATCGGTCCTGCCTTTTTTCCATTATTAGAAAGCTCCTGGGGTGTTGAAACAAATGGGATCGGAAGTGGGACCGGTTTTTCTTCTTCCAATCTTCCTATTTGGGTGAATGGTATAGGAACAAATTACACAACCACTGGATCTCCTTCCATTAACGATTTCTTCAAGAAGGTCGCGACTGAATATCCGGGAGACGTGCTCGGACAATACACTGCATTATTCGACGGGAACCAAAGGTTCTTTTATCATGTGATGGGACAGGTCAATAAGATCAATAATGCTACTTTGACCTATTCGACTGCAACAACTCCGGATCCATACCAAGCAGGAAAATCATATTCTATCATTTACGGGGACAGCGATGGAAGCTCCGTTCCTGACGGAAGTTCTTCCAGCTCCAATGATTATACTACTTGCGATTGGTCCAAGCAGGCTGTTTCCAAAATGAAGGACGCAAGTTCCAAGACAAACTATAGATATTATATAGGTCCGGGAGATATTCATACAATCACCACATATAATGATATGTATTCTTTGAAAAGTGGAGGAGTCAAATTTTCCACTTGGTTAAACACTTTGGCAAATGGAGCAAGTCCTCCGGCAAATGTTCAATGTAATGATTCTGCCGGATCTTGTGTGAATACAAATTTGTTCGACAGTACGATCAACGGAAATCTGGGGAAGGCAACCTCCGACGAGTCGTATGGGTTAAGCCCAAAACAGGATATGTATACTACCTGTGGGGAAGCGGCAGGTATCGGTCTGTAAAATATTAGAAGGAAGAAATTCCTTCTTTAAAATTCACCCCTGATTCATTTAGGATTTTCTCATATAGATCTTTTGTCTCTTGATCGAAACAAACAAAGATCAATTTCCTGGGGAACTGCTCCTTATGCTCCAAGACAGTTCGGATCGCAATTGGAGCCGCTAATTCTTTTGGATAAGCATAAATCCCTGTGCTAATACTTGGGACCGCAATCGACTCAAATCCGCGATCCGAAGACAATTGCAGAATATTTGTGTAGCAGGTTTCTAATAGAGAAGCTTCCTGATAATCTCCTCCCTTCCAAACCGGCCCCACTGCATGGATCACATACTTGGTAGGTAGTTGTCCTCCGGAAGTAAGAATACATTGACCAGTAGGAAGACCATTCGGATATTTTTTGATCTTTAATATCCTGCATTCTTCCATGATCTTTGGTCCACCCACTCTATGAATGGCCCCATCCACTCCGCCTCCTCCCGATAGGGAAGAATTGGCCGCATTTACCACCACATCCGTTTGAATGGACGTGATATCGCCTTTCCAAACAAAAATTTCCATCGTCATTTAAAGAGACCAAAAACGGATCTCTTGCAAGAAAAATTCCATTTTATTTTTATAATTCGTTTAATAATGAGAAAGAACTATAGCGATTGTTTGGTGGGAAGTACAGGCTATCGCTGGGACTCCAGAGAAGTTTAGAATAAAATAATGGGTATTTTATAAAGGAAGAAGAAGGTGAGCTGTTATAAAATGGAAACGAAATCAGGTAGCAGGCAGCATTAAGTGAATGGGCGAAAGTTCGCAAATACGCCCGGATTATGGTGGATTTCCGCTAGCTCGCACATCCATCCCATTGCCCCATCTTACTTGACAACATCTATACTCTTCCCTTCGACACTTCTTTTGCCGACCTCGCTCCCCTCCTTCTAAATTGTTGCCAGGCTTCCCAAAACAAATACAATGGATTGGAGCTCCTGCAAATTTACAGAGTTCGAATTAGAGGGATCAAAAAATGGAAAGAGACTTTTGGCTAAGCAAATGGAAAGAAAACAGCATTGCATTCCACGAAAGTGAAACAAACCCGCTTCTACTTAAATACTTCAAAGAACTTTCTTTGGCTAAAGAGAGCCGTATCTTTATTCCATTATGCGGTAAAACTTTGGACATATCCTGGTTTCTTTCCAACGGATATAGAGTTGCAGGCGCAGAACTTGCCGAGATGGCAATCCAACAGTTATTCCAAGAATTAGGAGCAGAACCTAAAATTTCCCAAGTAGGCAAACTCATTCTATATAGCACAGAAGGTCTCGATATATTTGTAGGAGATATATTCGATTTATCTAAAGAAGTTTTAGGCCCTGTAGACGCAATATATGATAGAGCGGCCTTAGTCGCCCTTCCCCAGGAGACTAGACTTCGTTATTCGGCACATTTAACTCAAATCACAAACAAGGCGCCTCAACTTCTGATCACGTATGAGTATGACCAAACGAAACTTGCAGGCCCACCTTTTTCTATTTCGACGGAAGAAGTGAAACTACATTATAAAAACACTTATACTCTGGAGAATCTCTTAAGCCAAGAAATGGTGGGGGGATTAAAGGGACATTCCGCAAAAGAGAATGTTTGGAAATTATATTAAGTTAAGAGAATCAGCTCGCATGTGAATACATGCGAGCGCGGACGAAAGCTTATCCTTCCTGGACTTCTTTCTTTTTGATTGCGCGACTGCAAGAATGATAGGAATTAATATCTCCGGGGTCAAATTCCTTTCAACAATAGATCAATAGTTTTGGAAAGTACCGCTCTGATATCGTCCTTAGCGTCTTCATCCGGAAGGACCTTATGATTCCAGATCTTTAACCCGAATCTGATGAAAAAATTATCTAAAAACTCAGTTTCGATATGGGTCCTCATAGTCGTTCTAGCCGAATCTCTGTCCCATCGTAAAACGATGCTGGTCCCTTTTCCATTATTCGCTTTTACTAAAGTTTCGGTGAACTCATAGATAATGGACTGAAGATTTCCCGGAATGAATATATTGATGGCCCAAGAAGGCGCAAAATATCCGAAAGCACCGCTTACGTCAAATTCTTCTATCTTAGTTAATTTTAGGTTCAGGATCCCGGAGGTTGCGGTATTGGAGAATCTACCAAGCAATTGAACGTCGTTGTTCTCGAGAACCAAACCGTAAAGGTTCGCTTCCAAACTTGCTTTTACTACGAAAGGAAATTCGGAAAGAGAATTAAGTGTGAATGCTTCCTGAGGATAAAAATTCCCTTTTGTATCGTAAGGGATTACCTTGCCGTTTAGTGTGAAAAACTTAAAACGGATCTCCCTGGTCTTAGATTCGATCGCAAATTCTGCCAAAGATCTTCCGGAAACATTCGTAATTCTTAATTTAATAAAACCTAAATATTTGATATCATCCAGATAATCGCCTAGATCCGGATAATCTCTCATCAAGGTTTGTTCTATATTTCCCTCAAAAGTGAAAGCAGTAACCCCTGAGAGTTTTCCGTCTTGTTGGACCTTCAACAATGAATCCAAACCGAAATAATATCCCATGAACTTTGCTAGAGCAGGGAATGATTCAGTAAAATCGTTAATTGCCTTTCTTGCTTCTGGGTCCTTAATTTTTTTAAAAGAAGTAGTTTCCGGAGCGCTGATAGATTTTAGATTATTCGCATCTAAAAAATGTAATCCAGAATCCATCGCACTCAATCCGTGTTTATGAGTGAATGGTCCTAGATGAGTCAGAACGTCTAGATTCCCTGAGTAAGAATTCCCACCGTAAGTAGGATTCGGGTTATGTTTCAATGCAAACTCAGCGGTAAAGTCCCCGAAATTAGGAATAGGAACTTCCTTCATCCGTATAGTTTCTAGACTTACCTTATATCCATCATTAGCAAATCTTCCCCTATAGGTAACATAATGTTGCCCGTTATCGTCCTTTGACATGTATTCCGAATTAAACAGATTTTTTAATTCGAATCTTTCCAAGGAACGATCCAGGTATTTATGAAAACCTTCGGCTCTTCCATCGTATTTATTCTTGATGATTGCGGTTTTCAAAAATTGGAAGAACTGTCTGGAGATATTTCTCCCATCCGGGCCGATAGAATCCGGAATTTGTTTTAAAGAAAACGCTGCGGATAAGGACAGTGCGGATACGCTGAGCGCAAATACTAAGATCAGCGAACGGAGTAGCAGTTTCCCGGATTTTTTTTCTCTTTCTATTCTTTGTTTCTGAAGGCTCATTACCGCCTCTCCATTTTATAACGTTCGTATTATATAAAGCCAGGGGGCTTGATCTCCGACATTAGTCGTTAATCCGGTACTGTCAAGTCTATAGCAAACGCTACAATAATCTAAACCGGGGTAAATCAGATAACTAACAGCTGTTTCACTGCAGTAAATTCTATTTCGTATACTTAAATCGATTTTGTCTCTAAATGAAGAGATAACTATCCCCTAGGAAATAAATTCTTCACATTCGAAATCATTTTGCAGATTTACTTAGTGGAAGCGTTCTAATTTGCTCGATTAATATTCCGTTCTATGGTATACTCCCCGCCCGGAGTGTTTTCATGAAATGGTATTTACGACTAAGCTTAAAATCTAAACTAGCGATCTTGTTCTCTTCCGTATTAATTCCTTTTTTAATCATATTGGCTCTTTCTCTCATCAATTCGGCGTCTAGGATCAACGATATAGAAACGATCCGTAACGACAGATTAATTCCATTAAAACAGTTAAAAACGATCTCGGATCATTACGCGATTTCCATCGTTGACTGCGTTCACAAAGTGAGAAGTGGAGCGTTCACATACGAAGAAGGGATCGAAAACCTGGATAAGGCGGTGAAAGAGATCAAGTCGGAATGGAATACTTATCTCCAAACCCATTTGGTGGAAGAAGAAACAGTCCTTATCGAAAAACTAGAACCTCTTTTTGAAGATGCGGACAAGAGCGTAGAAGAAGCAAGGGCGCTTATGGTTGCAAAGGACAAGGAAGGATTGGGAAATTTTGCGGATCATAAGATGTATTCTATGATAGATCCGGTGGCGGGGAATATAGAAAAGCTAATCTCTGTCCAGCTCCTTATCTCTGAAAGGATCTACCAAAGAGCGGAGACCGAATACGCATTTAGTCTTACAGTTTTTCTTTCACTTTCCGCAATTACACTCGCCTATATTCTGTATGCTTCCATCAAATTTTCGATCCGACTTGTACATGGTCTGAACCAAGTTAGAGTTTCTATCCGAGACGCGGATTTTAGTAATCCGATAGAAGTGGACGAAGACGATCTAAATCTGGACGAACTTTACCTTCTATCTTTAGTGTTCCGGAATTTTCAAGCCAAAGTGAAGGAGATGCTTTCTTCTATCCTTTCTTTTTCCGAATCCATCTTAGCTGCTGCGGAACAACTTTCTAAATCCAGCGAATATCTTTCGGAAAATGCGCAAAGTGAATCTGCTTCTGTGGAAGAAATTTCGGCCTCCGTAGAAGAGATTAGTGCCGGTATGGAACAAGTCACATCGAACGCAGAAGGTCAGTATAAGCTCATTCTCTCCTTCTCTGGAGAAATGAAAGAGTTAGATACATTGATCACTAAGGTAGGAGATTCAGTTTCTGATTCGTTGGGAAAAATTTCAGACATGTATACTAAAACGGAAGCAGGAAAAAAAACGATGGGTAGCCTCTCCGAGAGTATGATAAAAATTGAATCCAGCTCGGGAGAGATGAGATCCATTACGGCGATAATCCAAGAGATTTCCGAAAAAGTGAACCTTCTCGCATTAAACGCAGCTATAGAAGCGGCAAGAGCAGGAGAACACGGGAAAGGATTCGCAGTAGTCGCAACAGAGATCACAAGACTTGCAGAACAAACCGATCAAAGCACCAAAACGATCGAAAGCCTGATCCGCACAAGTAATCAGGAAATTGAATCCGGCAAAAACTTCGTAGATAGTTGCGTGAAAGTATATGCGGAAATTCTGGAAGGCCTTTCGTTTATTAAATTTGCTTCGGACAATATTGTGTCCACAATGAAAGTCCAACAAGAGAAGAAGACGACGATCATCACCGCTGTAAACGAAGTGGATTCTAAATCGGAAGAGATCCGCACCTCGGTCAAAGAACAAAAAGTGGCAATCTCCGAGACTGCAAACGCTGTTTCAAATATTTCCGTCACTGTTCAGAATAGTGCTGCAAACTCGGAGGAGATTGCAGGAAGTGCAACAGGACTTTTGAATATCGCTAAAAGTCTAAGAGATTCTATGAGTTTCTTAAAAGCTTAAGAGTTCTCAGAACCTTCTGCGGCCTTCTTCTCTGTGCGAACCAAATAATAAGTCGGATATTGTAGAAAAATATCCGAGGTAAGCATAAAGAAGAAGATCACTATCAGTAAAATCTGACCGAAAATAGAAACCATCATTTCTTCCGAATTGGAAATGAGAGAAACCAAAAGATCCGGAACAAACATGATCACGAAAGGGGTCCAAGCCGCGACTATATAGTCGGATCGTTTGATACAGTTTGGTAATTCTTTCAATCCTTGGATCAAACTCAGTTTCGAAAAAAGTACAGGCAGGACCAAATGCAGAATAAGACCTATTACAAAAGCAAATATCAGATAGAATCGAACGAATTCAGCAGGAAGCGGAGTGTTCGGTTCAGTACTTTGCTTTTTTAAGAAGTCTTGTAATTGTGTTCCTAAAAACGGTTCTATTAATCGAGCAACGATCAAAAAGAAAAAGATCAAGAACAAAGCTAAGGTAAGTAAGAATATAAAGTATTTGGAAAATACTATAGGCTTATCCGGATCCATTCCTGATCGGATCACGAACCCGTTCACTACATACGTTCCGAGTAATCCTAAGATGATCAGGACTCCACCCAACGCGACCACGCCTCCTGCTTGCATTGCAGGAATTGCACTGAATACCAATAAAAATAAAACGGATCTAACGAGTACTATGAATCGGATCTGTCCTCTGGAAAGTACGTATTGTAAATATTCTTTGAACATCAGCTATCTATCTGTTAGGATTTAAGAAGCGGATACTATAGCAAGCAAAGTTCGTCTTTGGGATAATTAAGGCGAGATCACAAATCGGATCGGATTTCCTTTTCTGTCCTCCAGATCTTGGAGACTTTCGTTGATGTCTTCTAATTTTCGCACATCCGTAATCGATCTGCTAAGGTTCAATTTTCCCTGCACATAAAGATCTATCAATTCAGGAATGGCTCTTCGGTCCGAACCGTAAGAACCTGCAATAGTGATCTGTTTTTCAATGATGGAAAACGGGATCGAAAACTTTAAGGGTTCTCTTCCTATCCCTACAAGTACCATTCTTCCTCCAGGGTTCATGGCGCGAAGTGACTCTTCGATATTTGTCATTCTTCCGGAAAAATCAGCGAGAAGGTCTACCCCACCTTTAGAAATTTCTTTTAAGGTCTTTCCTGGATTTTTTACTTCTCTCAAATTTACTATTTCATCCGCACCATAAGCTGCTGCGTTTTCGAGGGCTCCTCTATCCACATCTAAAGCGATCACTTTACCCTTTGTCAATGCTCTTGCGATCACAACTCCATGGATACCGAGTCCTCCGCATCCGAAAACCGCGACAGTATCCCCGTCTTGTATCTTCCCTCTGAACTTGATCGCATTATAAGGAGTAGAAACAGCATCAGCTAAGATCGCACCTTGTTCGAAAGGAACCGAGTCAGGTAGAGGATACAGATAACGTTCTTCGACTATATTATATTCTGCGAAACTGCCTTCTCTATCGAAACCGAATACACCGATCTCTTTGCAAAGATTTTCTCTTCCTGCAAGACAATGAGAACATACGCCGCAGCTTGTTCCTGCAGCGATCACTACTCGATCCCCTTTTTTGAAACGAGTGACTTTTTCTCCCACTTCTTCGACTAAGCCGGAAGCTTCATGTCCAGGGATTTGAGGATAATGTTTACACTTTAAGGTTCCATGTAATACTAAATGCAGATCGGAACCGCAGATGCCGCATGCTTTGATCCTTACCTTCACTTGGTCTGGACCGAGATTCGGGATTGGAACCTCTTTGATGATCAAATTTCTTTTTCCGGATTCTAATACTGCGGCCTTCATCGTATTCTCCTCGACGTAAGTGAGATTATAAACTGCCAAGAATCGGTCAAGGGATTTGAAGAAGAATTTGGGCCTTCTCCTTTTAAGTTCGGAAACAAAACAAATACGCTGTTCGTTATAGTCAGATCTCGAATTTCGTCCTTGTTCGGGTGCTTTCAGATTTTTCCATGGTAGATAAAAAGATAATATCTACTGATGACTGCGGAAGACATTTATAAACATATCAAAGCCAGCCAAAATGGACAAGACTGGCATCATAAGAATTGTTTCGGTTGCGGACCGGAAAATAAAAGGGGCTTACACGCCAGCTTTCCTTTTCATGAACCAAGCGGAGAAGTCCGTTTCGATTGGACTATAGAAAACGATTTTGAAGGAGCTCCAGGTTACGCTCATGGAGGCGCGCTCGCAACTCTATTGGATGAGGCTCAAGGAGTTCTATGTTTTCACCTTGGTCATTTTGTGATGACTGATCAATTGTATATGCGTTATTATAAAGCCTGTCCTTTAGGAGAAGAAATAGAAGTCCGCTGTTGGGTCACCATGGTCAGACGCAGAAGGCTATACACAAAAGGAACGGTCCATCTGAAAAAGACAGGAGAACTTCTTCTTTCCTCCAAGGCTCGCTGGTATGATATGCCCGACCGAGTCTTTTCCAGAATGTTCCAAGGCACCGCATTTCCTGTGGATACCATTCTGAAAGTTTTAGAAGAGAACCAAAAACGAGGGAAAGAAATCAGGAAACGACTCAAAAAAGAGAAACTGAGATCAGAGTAAGTTTATTTTTTGCTCGCATTAATCCGATTCAAGTTCGATCCTATGCTCCGTCAATCTTTGCGCTTAGGAGTGTAGAATGGAATCTTCTTGGCAGGTCTTTGCGATCGTTTCAGTACTTCTGTTCTTAAAATTACTTTCCACTTCCATCGTTCAGGGTTTGGTCCGTATCAAAACCAAAACATTCCGTTGGAAAGAAGACGCAGAATTTTTCACCAATTCATTTCCTGCTACGGACGATCATACGATAGTCGCTACCGCAAACGGGGTTTTTCGGAACGATTTGGAGAATATTCCAATTTTCTTATTCTTGCTGATCGGATACATCCATACTTATAGTTGGCATGAGGGAACCATCATATATTCTGGAATATTCATAGTATCCCGAATACTACATGCGATCTTTTATTTTCTTCATAAACAACCTTGGAGAAATATCGCATACAACCTGGGAATTTTGAGTAAGCTCCTTCTGTCCGGACATATTATCCATTCCGTATTTTTTGCCTGATCGCCAAAGTTCTTCGCAAAAATAAAAAGGATTTGTCCCCAAAAAGTTCCGCCAAGAGTCTAAAAAATATAATCCAAATCATATCCGGATCTTTCCGGCCGAATCAAAGGAGAATCGTTTGATCGAATTATATACCGCTGGGACGCCTAACGGAAAAAAAGCTTCTATCATGCTGGAAGAATTAGGAATCCCTTATACAGTGCATCCAATCGACTTTAGCAAATTAGAACAAAAGGAAGAATGGTATCTAAAGATCAACCCGAATGGGAGGATCCCTGCCATTGTAGATAAGGATAACGGCGACTTTCCTGTTTTCGAATCGGGAGCCATTCTGATCTATCTCGCAGAAAAATACGGGAAATTCTTATCTAAAGATCCCAAAGAAAGATCAGTCGCTATCCAATGGCTCATGTTCCAAATGGGCGGAGTAGGTCCTATGCAAGGACAGGCAAATCATTTCGTGAAATTTGCTCCGGAAAGAATTCCATACGCAATAAACCGATATGTGGACGAAACAAAACGTTTATATTCCGTTTTAGAAAGACGTCTCAAAGAATCCGAGTATTTAGCAGGAAGCGAATTGAGTATCGCTGACATCGCTACCTGGCCTTGGGTGAAAGCGAGAACTTATATCGATCTTTCCTTGGATGATTATCCGAAACTCAAAGCATGGGAAGAAAAACTGGGAGCAAGACCCGCATTCATCAAAGGAAGCGAAATCCCTAAAAAATCCTAAAGCCGTAAAGCCGCTTCTCCAAAGAGAGCGGCTAAATCAGAGCCTATCGGCCAAAGGCAGATAGACTCTGAATGTGGTCCTTCCTGGAATAGAATCAAAGTCTATTTTTCCTTGGTGCCTTTCTACGATCTTTTTGCAAATATCAAGGCCTAAGCCACTTCCTTCTCCTTTTTCCTTTGTGGTGAAGAATGGCTCGAAAATTTTATCTTGGATCTCTTTCGGGACCCCTGGGCCGTCGTCCGTGACGGAAACAATCAGATAATTATCCTTGATATAGGATTCCAGATCCAATCTACCTTGGTATGAAATCGCCTGGAATGCATTATTGATCAGATTGGCCCAAACCTGGGTCAAGTGATCCGCTTGCCCTTTGACGAGTGAATTTTCCGCAAAATTCCTGTGAATCTCAACTCCTTGTTTTACCTTATTATAATATAGTGTTAAAACCAGATCCATCTGCTCCCGGATATCGATCAAGCTTATACCTGTGTGATCCTGGTATACATAGGTTTTCAAAGCGCGTATCACTCTGGCGGCTTTAGAAGCAGCCTCTCTAACTACATTACTATATCTTAAAATACCGGAGAGATTGTAAGCGTTCGAAACTAATGTAGGAAATTTTTCCTTTTGAATGTCTTGGACTAGATCCGGAATATCATCTACTCGTATTCCCAATTCAGCCAGGTTTTCGGACAAAAACTCGGAAGATGGAAATCCAAGATTTTGTAACGTATCTCGGATGATCTTTCTGTTCTTTCTTTCTTCCGAAGAATCATAAAAGTCCGGGAAAATACTTCCTTTAATAAAAATTTTCTTCCAGGTATCTCTTTCATTAGTTTCCAATTCGGCAAATTCGCAAAGTAACTTCTCCCAATCTTGGCGGAATACACTTTGGATCCCCTCGTTGGAAGAGATTATAGCACCTAAAGGAGTATTCACCTCGTGAGCGATACCTGCGATCAATTGTCCGAGCACTGCCATCTTCTCGGATTGGACTAGCTGCGCTTGGGTAGATTTCAATTCTTCTAATGCTAAAAGTAGATCTCTATTCGTATTTTCTAAAAAGGTATTTGTCGCTTTTAACTCTTCCGTTCTGAGAACTACTTTTTGCTCCAGATCTTCGTTCAGTTTTCGGATCTCTTCTTCCGCTCTTTTTCTTCCAGAAATATCCCTTACGATCGCCTGCAATAAAGCTTTTCCATTCAGAGTAACGGAAGTCAAAGTCACTTCCGCATCAAAATTGGTTCTATCCTTTTTACAATGCAACCAATCGAAAGTTTGCGGTTTTCCTGCAAACGCTGCTTGTATTTTTTGAAATGCTTTTTGAGAAGAAGGAACTCCATCCGGCTGCATCTCAGGAGAAAAATCTACAGGAGAGGCGCCGATTATATCTTCTCTTCTGCAACCGAACATTTCTTCCGTCTTAGGATTACATTCCAGAAAGACCCGATTGTCCATTAGAAAGATTGCCTCTCCGGCGGATTCGAATAATGTCTTAAATTTGACCTCGTGCTCTTCCAATGCTTCTTGGGTAGCACGAATATCCGAGAGTGTTACTGCTAATTTCTCTTCCGTCTTTTTTCTTTCAGTCAGATCCTCAAAGATCAAAGACGCGCCGAAAACACCTGAGTCATCAAAAAGAGGATTCACTCTAATGCGGACCTGTAATAATAATCCGCTGATCGTACTGGTATAAGGTCCTTCGTAATCGGAAGCTTCTCCCTGTAAACCCTTGCCGATAAGTGCGGAGACTGCTCTGTCTTTCAGGTTAGAATAAGAAATTCCAATGATCTTATCTCTTTCGGCTCTTAAGAAGCGCAGAGAAGAATCGTTTGCTTCTATTATTTTGCCCTGCCTATCGAAGATCATGAGTCCGATAGGTGATTGTTCGAATAGGTCGCGATATACGTTTTCGCTCTTCGGTCCGTTCATAAAGGATCTGGAAAAAATTCGAAAGCTCGCACAACTCTGTACGAGTAATTTTTCGGATCAACCTAATAATTATGGCGCAGCAGGTAGAGTAACGTAGAATGTGGAACCTTCTTCCGAACTCACAAATCGGATGGCCCCTCCGTGTTCTTCTGCCACATTTTTGCAGATATCTAGACCAAGTCCGGTCCCTTCTCCAGGAGATTTAGTGGTGAAGAATGGATCAAAAATCCTATCTCTGATCTCTAAGGGAACGCCACTACCGGTGTCCTGGACGGAAATTTCCCAGGACTCACCTTTTCGTTCCGCATCTACAAAGATCCTTCCGGAATAATTCATGGCATGTAATGCGTTTGTGATCAAATTAGTCCAGATCAAATACAATCTTTCCGGATCTCCCAATACCCTTGCGGATTCAGGTATATTGATATCCACGAGCACCCTGTTTTTCATTTTAGAATAATATAATGTGATAATGTTCTCAATCTGTTCCCTAGGAGAGACGGACTCCGAGTGAGGTTTCCAATCCCCTTCTCCGGATGCGTAACTTTTCAATGCTTGGATCACTCTGGAAGCTTTGATAGAAGCATCCAAGATCAATTGGCTGGACCTGGAAATACTGGAAAGAGCAGATGCATTGCTTACGATCATCCATCCTCTTTCTCCTTTCGGTATCTTCTCCGCGAGTTCGGAAATCTGATCGGGGGAAATTCCCAGGTCAGTCAAGGCATCCGCCATTACTAGAGAATTTTCTATTCCTAATTCTTTTAAAATGACCTCAGATCTTTTTCTCTTGGATCTCTCTTCTTTGGAATCGAAGTCGGAATTGACTGTACCGCCCTTTTTGAATAAGATCCCCCAAAATTCTCGTTCTTCCTTGTTAAAGCTAGAATAATCTTTTAAAAGTTTTTCCCAAGGTTCACTTAGAATGGAACGGATCCCCTCGGTGGAAGAACGAATTGCGCCTAACGGAGTATTTAGCTCGTGAGCGATCCCAGCCATCAGTCTTCCTAAGACCGCCATTTTTTCGGACCGAACAAGATTCTCCTGGGTTTTTTTGAGTTCGTCCATAGCTGACCTGAGTTTATCATTCGCAGTCACCAAATACGTATTAGTCGATCTTAATTCTTCGGTTCTCTCTGCGACTGTGACCTCTAATTCTTTGTTTGCGTTTCGAATAACAAACTCTGCGGTTGCTAAATCTGCCACGAGTAGACTTTGCCTAAGACTTGCGATCACTACCATAACTCCTGCGGAAAACCAGATCACTAACCGGATGATCTCAGGCAAACCAGGCAGAGTTAAGGAAAGAACAATTGCTGCGGAACAAACAATTACTTCTAATAGAGGAAGAATTCTTAAGAGCCCGCTTTCTGTTCCGGATTCTTTTTCGATTTCTCCTGAAGAATTTGGAGCCCAGGTCAAGGTCCCGTATCCTAAAAGAAGAATACTGGCAGAAAATCCTGCGTTCGTTAATGTTCCATCTTTCGGAACAACGAGCAGAAAAATGGAATTCCATTGCAACCAACTGATCCCCATCCCTGCAAGTCCGAACACCAAACATAAAAAGGAAAAGTCCGCCTTTAAACGTAAAGATGGCTTCATCAAAACACCGATACAAGCAGCGGAAAGTGTAAACACTGGATAAACGGACAAGGTTAATAACTGAAACCAGGGCCTATCTTCTTTTTTAGAAAGATATAATACTAGAGTGACCGCAAGGACTGCGATCGCAAGTCCCAAGGCGTCCATTACGGCTACCTTCATTCTGTTAGATGGAATTCTATCTTTTAAGAATCGAGCAAACCCTATGGCAAAGAACGGTCCTAACCATGGATAGAATAGATCGCTTGGCGCTGGAAAACTATAGAATTTGATGATAGCTTGGATATCCCAAACTACCTGACCCAAAAAATAAGAAAGAAGTCCTAAGAAAAACCAGAACCTGAATCTTTTAATTTCTCCTTCTGCGGATTTATAACCGAACCAAGCAGTGATCGTAGCGATCGCGATAGACGAAGTCCAATGTATATTATCGTAAATCCGTAATAATTCCGTTTCATCCGTGAAATATATGAGAACAAATAGTACTAGAACGAATATAGAACCTAAATAGATAGAGATAAATCCAAGATTTCTATCCTTTGAGGAACGAATTTCTAGTGTGGAAACCAAGGAACTCATGCGGATCAGCGGGGCAAAATCCTACACCTTAGATGACCGAAGTCCACACTTTTTTATTTCCAAAAGTCAATGGACTTGTGACATCTCCTTTGATGGAGTTCCTACAAGCCTATTAAAGCAAAGTTCTCGACATTAGAACAAGTTTCTGTTTAGTACAATGTTCTGGAACTTTTCTCCGGAATATGAGGAAGGAAATTCAAACTCACAGGAATATATCTACCTCTTACCCAACGGAACATACTCACTGAACTATTCCAGATCCAAGGCATCCAAGTAAAAATATCTTCGTCTTGTTTGAGCATCTTCTTTAAAGTTAAAGAGATAGGAGTGCCTGAAGTAAAAATAAAAAGCCTTTCTGCATCGGAAGGCTGGAAATAAGTATCGCATGCCAGATCCACTCTGGATTGAAAGTTCGCAAAAGTCTCGATCCCCTCCGGAGTGAAGTCTCCTTTTCTCCAAACTGATAGTATTTCCTCGGTCAGTTTGAAAAATAAGGCGGCAGATCTAACTCCACCTTTCAATCTAACTTTAGAAAATTGTAATAAGGACCTTTGGAATTCGGGCCTGATCCCTGAAAGATGTTCCGCGTATTTTCTCCATAGCTCAGCAGGAAATTCATTCCAGTTCGGATCGAAAGAATGAAAGTCAGGGGTTGTATTTAGATCGGAATGCAGAGAACGAATCCCTTTCATAAAAAATTCAGCGGTCTCTTTATGCCTTCTCATTGTTCCGGAGATGATCCTATCCGGAAAATCCCCATTCGAAGCCATATATTGACCGAGGGCAAAGGCTTGTTCTTTTCCCTTATCGGTCAATAGATCGTAATCTTCTCCTGTAGAGTTCGCCTGTCCGTGGCGAATCAGATATATCACGGACATGTTTAGGATTCCGTAGTGAATCTTGGATTTACGATCTCAACTTTTTCGATTACGGATTCTTTTATATGTTTCCAGTATTCCGTATCTTCTAAGGATTTTTTTTCCTTTCGGATAATATCTCTTAATTCTTCGTTCCAAGAAGAAGTAAGATCCTTCTTTTCATTCCATGTTTTAGGAAACTCGGATTTTTTACCGAGTAATGAAGATAGTCTGGAGAGTTCCTTATCTAAAGATTCTTCTCCGGAACGGATCTCCCTGGAGATTACTCCGAGCATATTCCAACTTACTAATGTTTTATATGCGAGAAGGTCCTTGTCCCTAAACTCCGGCAAGACTTCCTTCATTAGAAAATCCTGAATTGCTTCCAATAATTCCGTGGCGCTTGGTTTATCCTGCATGATGATTTCCTTATTTTATGGACTCTTCGATGAGTCTCATGGCCTCGTATTCCATCTCGCAAGCCCTTCTTCCTATGGACGCGAGTTCTATTCCTTTATCCTTTCCGGAAAGATGACGTTCCGCCTGGCCGATACAACCGATTGCCCAACGAAGATTTCCCATCACTTCCCAATATCTGATCTTGACAGGATCTAGTTTTACGCCGGCTGCCTTCTCATAGATCTCGTAAAACTCGGAACGGTCTGCAAAGCCGCCTGCTTCCTTATTCAGTTTTCCGAATCTCCAATCTCTCATACATAACCAGGTCAGATCTTCGTGGCGATCTCCCCAATGCGCAAATTCCCAATCCACAATTCCTTGCAGACCTTCCGAATTCACCATGAAGTTCCCTGTTCTAAAATCTCCATGGATCAGAACTGCTGCATCGCTTTCAGGAGCATTCTTCTCTAACCAATTCAATATGATTTCCATAGCAGGATAAGCTCCATCCATGGATTCCAATTGAAAACGTAATGCTTGGACAGAACCTTGGGCCACCGTTTTGCCGCTTACATGTTGTCCAAGGTTCAAAACTTCTTTTAGTTTTTCGTCCTTACATTTTTCAGGAGTTACAGAATGGATACGTGCAAGATTTTCCGCAAGTTCCTGGGTGATCTGTTTACGGACCTTATTTAAACTTGGATCTTTTACTACGAATCTTCCAGTGGCTTTCCCTTGGATCCTTTTCATAAAATAGAATGGATTGCCGGTGACGGAATTGTCAGACTCCAACCAAAATGGCTCGGGAGTTTTGACACCGGCTTCAAAAGCCATTCTGCAGACCTTGAACTCGTTTATCCTAGATAAGGAAGCAAGCAAAGACGCTCCCTTATCGGTTCGATAAACCGTTTGGTATTGGCCCGATTCGGGACCCCCATTCACCTTGATGTCTGCGGAAAAATTTTCCTGGCAGGCTCCTCCAGAGAGGGAAACCATATTAGCGATTTCTACTGTTCCTTGTAGCCTTTTTCCTAAATATGATTCCAGCCTTTCCTTCAATTCGGAATCTTTCACGATCAGAAGTTCTCCTTTCCGGACATTAAATTCCTACCGATTACCATCTTATGGGTTTCGGTAGGACCGTCTGCGATCCTTGCGGCTCTCGCATCTCTATAAAATAATTCTAATTTAAGATAACGGCTAAAACCGTGAGAACCGCAGATTTGAATGGCTCTGTCTATACATTTGTTCAATGTTTCGCTCACCTGCCATTTGGCCAAGGACACAGCTTGTCTAGCGTCTCCATTTTTGCGAAGAATGTCAGCTGCTTTTAATGTAAGTAAAAAACCAGATTCTATTTCCAGCGCCGATTCCGCAAACATCCACTGAATACCTTGGTGATCGGATAATTTTCCTCCGAATAATTCTCTTTTGATCGCATATTCTCTCGCGATCTCCATAGATCTTCTAGCAAGCCCGATCCATCTCATACAATGAGTAAGTCTTGCAGGTCCCAATCTTTCTTGGGAAAGTCTAAAACCTTCTCCAATTTTTCCTAATACTTGGGACTCATGCACTTTTACATTTTCGAATTTTAACTCACAATGTCCTCCTGGGCCATGTGAACCTAAAACTCCTATCTCCTGCACCATAGTATATCCAGGAGCATCTGTCGGTACCAAGAACATAGAAGTGCGTCGAAAACTATCGTTTACCTTGGACATCACTATCAAGAAAGAAGCACCATTCGCCCCCGTACAGTACCACTTATGACCGTTCAGAATATAATGGTCCCCGTCCTTCTCCGCGTTAGTCGAAAGAGTGGTAGGATCTGAGCCCGCGCCAGGAGGAGGCTCAGTCATTGCAAATCCGGAGCGGATCTTTCCTTCTACAAGAGGATGATAATACTTCTTCTTTTGTTCTGCGTTTGCTGCTAAGTGAAGAAGGTGCATATTCCCTTCGTCCGGAGCATCACAGTTACAAAGATAAGGAGCGATCGGAGAACGTCCTAACTCACTGAATACAAGTGCTGTACCGACCAGGTCCAGTCCCAAACCACCTTCCGACTTGGGAAGATGAGCGGTCCATAATCCTCTTTTCTTTGCTTCTTCTCTTAACTTTTGAACGATTGGTTCAGGCATTCTACCATGATCATAATCATAATGATCTTCGGCGGGGATTGCGACTTCCTCCACGAATGCTTTGGCTTTTGCCCTAATTTCTTCGACTTCCTTTGGTATGGATAAATCCATGATATATTCAATTTTCCTTATTTATTCTTTTATTAATTCGGGAGGCAGTTTGAATTTCCCTATCCTGTCGTTATGAAGACTTCCTAGATAGATATACTCCCCCTTTCTTTTTACGGAAGTAATCTCTTTCAGATGTTTTCCCTTTGGCTCCTGGAAACTGGCCTCTACTACTCCGTTCTCGTCCAGAATGACTGCAAAACCGTACGGCTGAGGCTTTGGCCAAAGGAATTTAGGGAGTTTAGCCACGATCGATTTTGTCCAAGGACGAGGATGTAAAACCT
This sequence comes from Leptospira johnsonii, assembly GCF_003112675.1. NCBI lineage: Bacteria > Pseudomonadati > Spirochaetota > Leptospiria > Leptospirales > Leptospiraceae > Leptospira > Leptospira johnsonii. The sequence goes on from NZ_BFAY01000007.1 coordinate 401,203, forward strand.
TATCCACTAGATTATTACGAACTGTGAATAACGCTAGATAGAAATGGCCCTTTCTATCCGAAGAGATATTGTCCGGAAAACCCGGAAGATTTTCCGCCCAGATCTCGCTTGTTCCTGCTTTAGGTCCTTTGATCCAATATCGATGGATCCTGTATTTATAAGTTTCGTTTAATACTAGAAAATCCTCGTTTTTAGAAAGAGCCACTCCATTCGGAAAGAAAAGATCCTTCATTAGAGTTGTCGTCTTTTTAGTATGCGGATCATATTTTAGCAAACGACCGTGAGGAACGGATTCCATCAGATCATACAAATATTCTGCAGAGCCGTACTTGTCGCTTGCATCCGAAAAATAGATCGTTCCGTCTCTAGCAACATCTAGATCGTCGGTGAATTTGAAAGGAACGCCTTCAGATTCCGTGCTCAGCACTTCTACTTTTCCATCTTTGCTGATCTTTAAGAGACCCTTGATCGCATCCGCGACTACGATGGAACCGTCTCCTAATAATTTCATCCCAAGAGGTCTACCTCCAGTGAATGCATGCGCCTTCATTTCTCCGTCTTTAGAAATGAGATACACTTTGCCGTCTTCACTTGCTGAGTAAATATTACCTTCGTCATCCGGTTCGATATCTTCCGGGCCATGTATCTTTCCGAGCGCAATCAGTTCTGCGGATTCCAAAGCTTTGTTTTCTTGGAAGGCGCCGATCAAACCGGTATCGATAGGAGGTTGGTAAGCAATGGGTTGGATAGGAGAAGGTTTGAGTGCAAAACCTATTATGAAAATGATAATAAACGCTGCAGAGAGCAGGAGGATTTTTTTCGTGTTCACGATTCCCTCCTTAGGGAAAACGAATGAGACGCTACCTACGAAGGTTAGGCAGTCAACGTAAAATTCTGAGGTTCCCGCCTTCTTACCAGAATAATTGATTGCGGCTCCCAACCAATCGCCGATATCGTACATGAGGACTAAAAACTTTTCCAGTCCGTTTTGGCATGAAGATCTCCGAAGATATGGTAAATAAACACGGCCTCCGCTTTAAGGAATCCGCTGTTATTTTCGATGAGAACGAACCCGCAGATCAAATGTATCTGATCCTTTCCGGAAAAGTGGGGATCCATAAAAAAGTAAAAGAAGCATTCAAACTTCTTATAGAACTGAAAGAAGGGGATATGTTCGGTGAGATGGCACTGGTGGATCGCAAACCCAGAAGTGCAAGAGCCATCGCAAAAACCGATGTATTATTATTCGCGATCACCGAGAGTGTGTTCTATAACCTAATCCAGACCAACCCTTCTTTCTCCTTAAAAATGGTAAAAATGCTTTCTTCCAGATTGAGAGAGACTAATCAAACCATAGCTAGTCTTTTAAAAGGAGACAGAAAGAATATTGTAACTTCCGCATTGATTACTTTCGCACAATCGAGAGGAGAACAAGAGGACGGACAATACAAGGTGCATTTGGCAGCATTTATGAAATGGGCCATCTTAAGAGTCGGATTGGAACATACGGATCTAGTATCCGCGATCAATCTTTTGGTAAAAGACAAATTGATCGAACAACCCAAAAACGATCCCAGCCATATATTGATACGGGAAACGTTTTTTAAATACACATTGGACCAGTAATTCTTGGTTGAACAAAGCTCTCCGGCCAAACAAAGCAGGCTGGATTATTTAGACAATCTCAGATCCTTCGCCTTGCTATTAGGTTTAGCATTCCATGTGGCGATCGTATATGCTGCTGTCATTATATATCCATTAAGAAATGATGATAGATCCATCGCATTCGATGTTTTCGGGGAATGGGTACATCTTTTTAGAATGCCTATGTTTTTCGTACTCTCCGGTTATTTTACGGAAAGGATCTATCTTTCCAAAACCTTAACAGAATTTTTAAAGTTAAGAGCGTTGCGGATCATTCTACCCTTGATTCCCGGAATCATACTATTCGCACCCATGCAATATTATGTGAACGCTTTACAGGAAGGTTACCAAGGAAACTACTTCAGATTCTTATGGGAAGAATTCTTACTCAAGAATCCGGCTCCTTCTCACCTTTGGTTCATATTATATCTGGCATTATATACATTCTTGTATTTGGGTATCCGTCCTGTAATTCATAGGATCGGGACATTCATACTTCCCTCTTCCAGATATGGAGGAGAAGAACCTGAAAAAAGACCTAGCGTAAAATGGGAAACATTATTGATCGCAGGGATCTGGTGCACGATTTGGACCTGCGACATTAATTACTTTTTTCTAAAGGACGAAAAATATCTAAACATTGAGCCGGTCCAGTTCATATATGATTTCAGCTTTTTCTTATTCGGCAGTTTTTTGATCGGAAGAGAAAGTACGATCTTAAAAGGGAAAACAAGTCATTCCGAGATTATTTTATTAGGATTTTTAGCCTTCGTATTTTTTGGACTATTCTATTGGGTCAGCACGATAGATCCATACTGGTCTTATTTCGGATATGCCGGATTTGGAATGAGAATACTTCATATTTTTCTAAAGTGTTTGGGTGGATGGATTTGGATCGCATTTTTTATCCGACTTTTTCAGTTGTTTTTTAACAAAACTGGTAAGCTCAATTCTTATTTAAGAGAATCCAGTTTGCCTGTATATCTGATCCATCATCCGATTTCTCTTGGGATCGGCTTTTTAGTAGTGAGCACAGGCCTTTCTATCTGGATCAAATTTTCTATTCATATATTCTCGGTATACGCTGTCACATTCTTAGTATACCATTTTATTATCCGAGATTCGGACTTCTGGCTCACTGTACTTGGAAATAAGGGGATCAGTTTTAAGCGGAATAAGTAATTCCAAACAATCGCCTAACACCATCTTCCTTCGGCTTCTACTTAAAAAACAACCTCAACCTAGTACTTCTACGAATAGAAATTTATTTACTAAGGGGTCATAATTTTCCTACAAAAAGGCAAGGAAATCATGAACCGCAATCGAAAAACTTGGATCTATATTTTAGTATTCTACACGATCGGGCTGGTTGGTTGTACAAAGGACAATAGCAGCACCGATCCTCTTGTTTATTTAACTTTGCTCAATAGTCTTCCTGTTGCAGATATCGTATTTGAAAAAGGGTTTCCCGGGTCGGATAATACTGTTACCGCAACGAATTTTTCCGGAGTAGCGGGAGATTATACCGTTACGATCGGAGGAGAAGCTGCGACAGGCATTAGTTTTCCTGGAGATGGAAGTTTAGAATTTACCATGCCCACTATCTCAGGGATCACCGAGAACACTACTCTTCCTATGGTGATTACCAAAAACGGAAATCCATTTCTTGCAAAAACAGTACGATACAGACCGATCATAGACATCACCCTAGGAGCTCCAAATAGTTACAGTAGACTTATTAGTGCTTCCGATCAAAACAGTTATCTCAGGATCACGTTAGGAAGTACAGGAGATGTTCTTTTTAATATATTCGGATATTTCGGAGCGAATCTGAATTTATACTATTACAGCAGCCCTACCGGTTCTAAAACCACGATCGTAGAAAACGGAAAAACGGGAGCCCAATTTAAAAAAACAAATCTCGCTAACGGCACTTATATTATAGAAGTTCGATATACCAGCGGTGTCTTTCCTGCAAGCTACAGAACGAATATCGCAAACGGTCAAATTCAGGCAACCTCGGTTTCCAACCAAATGGACTATGCCAGATGTTACGATACCTTGGCAGGCGGAACCACATACGTAGGGGCCACGCACGATTGTAATGGCTTAAATGGAGGCACATACACTCGCAGCGGAAGATGTACTTATCCTACTGACAGCGGAATTACAACCAGAAGTTATTATACCAGCGGAACTGGGTTTGGCGGATTCGATCCTTGGTATGCCGAAACTACCTGCACTCAACCAGGCTACGGCTCCTATAACGAATATGAGGCGATCTACGAGTTTAACTAAACAGAAGTCTTTCATAATTTTATAATACTTCCACGGGTCCGGGAAATTTTTAGGATTGCCATTGGCTCTATATTCTCTAAAATCCAAAAAAATGTCCGTCCGCACCCGTCCTAAAATTTTTTTAATAGACGATCATCCTATCGTCCGCTCCGGATTAGAAGCAGAGATCAAGGCCTGCGGAGATTATGAATATTGCGGTTCAGCTTCTTCCATAAAGGAAGGAACTAAAATGATGGGCTTCGCCCGGCCCGACCTTCTGATCTGCGACGTCTCCCTTCAAGATGAGAATGGGATCAAAGAGCTTGATTCTATCCGCAAAAAATTCCCGGACATGAAGATAGTATTTTTGACGATGCATCGGGATTGGTCCTACCTACAAGAGGCGATCTCCGCAGGAGCAGACGGTTATATTTTAAAAAGCGACCCAATGGAATCCATCATGGCTTCCATTAAAAAAGTATTAAATAGGGGCAAAGTATTCCCTGGAGAGATCGCAAACTTCAGCTATGACGAAAAACATATCAGGGAAGTAGCTGAGATCGTAAAAAAACTTACCAAAAGAGAAGGTCAGATCCTAAACTTCTTATCCAAGGGAAAATTAAACAGGGAGATCGCGGAAGAATTGAAATTGAGCGTAAGAACTGTCGAAGCCCATAGAGCCTCTATCTTCAAAAAATTAGAAGTGGATAATATGGTAGAATTGACTAGGATCTTAGTACAGCTTAGATCCTTGGATGCAAATTAAGAACGAAGCAAAATGGTAAACCTGGTCCCCTTACCTTCTTCGGAAGAAACAAGTATCTCTCCTCCATGAGCGGATACAATTTTACGGATGATAGAAAGTCCAAGCCCTGTTCCGTAAGGTTTCTTACTTCCGAATCCTGAATCGAAAATATATCTTTCCATTTCCTTACTGAAACCTTCTCCATTATCTTCGAAGATCAGATAGACGACATTCTCTTCCCTTTCAATCCGAATAGAAAAAGTCCCTTTCTCATCCGTAGCCTCGGCAGCGTTTTTTGCCAGATTGAAGATCAATCTACGGATACGGAGCGGATCCAGACGAATACTTCCTTTTGCATTTATCTTGGATACCAGTTTCATCTTAGTGGATTGAAAGAAGGTCCCAAGGTCCTCGAAAATTTCCTTAAAGTAGGTTTTTATATCTAGGATCTGCAGATCCAAAATGATCCTATTTTTAGAAAAATCTAATATATCTAAAGTAAGGTTTGTAAGTGCATCTACCTCCTTCTCCGCTTGAAAAAGTAGATTTGTTTTGGATTTACCTCTTTGGGATCCCAGATTTTTCAGATTTTGACGGATCATCGCAATCGGATGTCCCAGATCATGAACGATCTCTGCGGAAAGTTCTCCTATAATTGCTAGCTTCTCTCTGTCCTGTCTTGCAATATTACGAACGGAAAATGCAAGTGCATCGGCAATTCCTCTTACCCAATCCACCTGAGAATCATCGGAATAACTTTCAAATGGAAGATCAAAGATCAATTTGTAGAGCTGCTCATCTTGGACGGAAACGATCAGTCTATTATTTTTGACTATGGGTTCCGTAAGAGAAGAAGGTTCCAAACCCAAAAGATCCTGCACATCGTATTTATATACTTCTACAGTTTCCAGATCTCCTAAAGAAGAAATTGAGTATCTTTTCCACACGGACGAATTCGGTTCTTCCAGATACACAAAGACTGTTTGTTCTTTTCCATCCTCATGCAGCATCTTTAAAGCGGTATCTGCCGCCTTATCATATGAATAAGATTGCATGATCTCCCTAGTAGAGAATACCAAGGATTTCATTTTAATTCCTAAGGTATCGGAACGTTGGAACGCTTCCGAGAAAATTTTAGAGATCAAAATGGAATAACCTAGTATCATTACGACTTCCCCATATTGAATGAGATAGATACTCTTCCAAAATCCAAAAAATAGACCGATATCATTCAAAGTGCATAAGCTGAGCACTATATAGCCCGCAAATAAACTAAATCCACCTTCTATTCTTCTTTTCAGACCAAGGCCAAGCAAAACTATCCAAATAGGCATCGTAACAAAAGGCATATACAACGCGATCGGTAGAAGCGTGAGCGTGTAGTACTTATTCGGAAAAAATAATACGATAAAGCATGCTAGGTAATAAGGAATAACGAAGTATCGACCGAATCTTCTCCAAAAATCAGTCTTACAATATCTGTACAAGAATGCATACAAAGTCGGACCGGAAGCATATACACTAATATATTCCAAACGGTTCGGAAGTTCCCAGGAAATCCCCTGTAAAAACTCGTAAGCAAGCCTGGAATCGCCGATTGTTAAAGAACGAACCATTATTAGAAAAGCATGAAATGCAAATAATAAGTGAGCGGATTCGTTCCTTCTAAAGAAATAAAAAAATACGTTATAAAAAGACATCGTGGCCGCGATCAAGACCAAGGCCCATTCTACATCCCTTCGATTTCGGACATTCTCCAAAATACTTTCGAATTCCCCCAACTGAATGGAATTCCAAACACCACCCCATCTGTTTTGAAAATTGGAAACATGAAATACCAAGTCCAGATTTTCAGAGTCCGGAACTAAGGAAATTTTTAGCTCATATCTTGCTTTAGATTCTGATTTGGATTTTCCAATAGAACCTACACTTGCGATCTCCTTCCCGTTTGCATAGAGTACGTAAGAAGTTCCTAGGTCCGGGATCTTGAGAGCTAAGGAACGTTTTCTTTTTCCCAACTTTACCTTGAGTCTATAAGTAGCGTAACCATGACCTACTGCCTCAGGATCCTTAGAAAAACTCTCCGTCCAAACAGAAGGAACAGTTACGAACTTTTTTTTGGATTTGAACTTTGGATCGGAGAATTCACTAGGAGAGATCCATTCTTCCCAATAAAATTCCCATTCTCCATCTAACGGAACGATCTTGCTATCTTCAAAAGAATGGTTGCTCAAGTCTAAGATTCCATTCTTCGCAGAAGAATCTTCAGATCCAGAGCCGACAAGAGAGCAGTGAGAAAGAAAGAAAGAGATCAGAAGGGCAAAGAAGCTAGTTTTTCCGAATCTCACGCGGCAAATCTAAGGTGAATCTTGAAATCCGCAAATGCAAAACCTGTCTGTTATTCTAAAAATCCCTTGCCAGAGAATCTCGAATAAAAATCATGTCTCTTACCGGGCCTGTAGCTCAGTTGGTTAGAGCACGCGCTTGATAAGCGCGGGGTCATAAGTTCAAGTCTTATCAGGCCCAGGTAAAAACGGTTTAGAAAGAGTGGTAGTCGGACTTCCGGCAGATTTCCAAACCGGTTTCTTTTCCACTCATCCCTGATAAAAGGGGCGTTAGCTCAGCTGGGAGAGCATCTGATTTGCATTCAGAAGGTCATCGGTTCGATCCCGATACGCTCCAATCTTCTTTACAAAGATTCCCTTCCCGTAAATTTTTTCCAAGCGTTGATCTCTGTTTTCTTGAGAAGGACAAAGTCTTTGATCAATCTTTCGTTCTTCTTAGAAAATACATAAATTTTTGTTCCACGGCATTCTTCGGTGCGACCTCCGGACCCAAATGTTTTTGATATAACTTCCTCATCTAGTTCGGTTAAGATCGCAAAAGAATAATTCTCATCTAGCTGATACCATCTGAATGTATTTTGCCATGGACGAATACTTAGATCCGGCTGATAATAATCGGATACTAATCCGGCTCTGGAAAAATTTCTAACCGGAGCAGAAGTCCAAAAACCTCCCATTCCTCTTTGCCAATGATTCTTTCTTCCCAAATCATCTAAACAAGCTATCCAGTCCGGATAGTATTCAATCTTTAGAGGTTTATTTTTTATTAAATAAGAAGATAAATAACTACCTCCATAGATGATAATGAAGAAGGTAATTATACTTAATGCTCTGCCTCTAATTAGAATACATGTAAGCCCAAATATACTTGGGACCAAAATCCCCAGATAACGAAATGGGACCTTTTCCGGAAGAATATCTTCCGAAATATAAGCGATTAAAATAAGGAAGAATGGTAAAACGACTCCGGAAAAAAAATAAAACATATTCAGATTTACGAAACGGACATCATCTTTCCTGAATTTTTTTAAGATAAAGAACGCTACGCTACATATAACAATAAGCCCCCAGAGTATTCCCGTTAAAGAATCGAAAAAGATGTAAATACTTTTCCAAAAAGAAGATCCGAAGATCATTTTATAATTTTCAAATATACTTTTTTCAAAGTATCGATAAGGGAAAAATACAAAATGATTTCTTACGAGTAGCGAATAAGCTTTAACTCCCGAAAATAGTCCCAAAACCATCGGGCCCCATTTCACCGAGTAAGAAATGAAAAATTTGGGTTCCTTAAATATCCGAATTAGGTTTGTAAATGATTCATATAAAAGAATAGGGATCAAAAAAGATGGCAGAAATAATGGATCCGAAAGAACGGCTATAAAAGCCAGAGAGAACTCCAATAAATAATGATACTTATTCTTTTTAGGAGTAATAAACAGAGCCCAAGAGATCGGAAGCAAACACCAGGTCCCAGTATGAAATCCAGGAAGAAATAAAGGCAAAAAACTGTTCTGGGAAATGAAAAGCTCGCCTAAGACAAACCAAATAGAGATCCTATAAAGAATGCTAATTTCGGATTCTTCCGGAAGAAATTTTCTGAATAAAATATTCCAAGAAAAAAACAATAGGGTCCACTGTAGAATTGCATAACCCAAATGAACAACTTCAAGACAAACATTGATTGGAATTGCAAGTAGTCGAAGTAAAAAATAAAAAAACAGATCCGGAAATAAATAAACCGAAGGAGTCCAGGTCCAATCTTTCAATCCATATAGTACGTTACCTTCTTTGTATCCTTTGATAAGTTCCGAAAATACGTTTGCAAAGAATAAAGAATCGGTTGAATAAAATGTTTTTCCTGTTGATCCGGAGCCGGAGATTGTCCCAAGACTTATCAAAAAAAGTAAAAAGGAAATAAGAAGAAAGGAAAGTTGAGTTTCCTTACGACCCAATACTATATTCATTAAATTCACTTCAGAAAGACTTCCGATCTAAATTGGACCGGTCAAGCTGATTCCACCCAGAAAAAGACTGGATATAATCCGCCTCGAAGCAAGAATTCGGATCATGAAACTTTCCTTCTATAGATCCTTTCTAATCCCGGCGATTTCTCTAATATTCTTCACAATTTCCTGCGACGATATTCGACGACTCCTCGTGGCCAATGTAGACGATATGGCAAAATATAAAGCGGAAGGAAAAGAATCCGGCTTGGTTGCAGTCTTCAATCAAAACGACGAGAAAAGAAAGAAGATCAAGATCAGTCTTACCACGATCGGAAAAGGTTTCGAACAGCCCGTGGATTTACTCATGATCCCTGGACCGGATATCTTCTTGGTGGCGGAAAAAACCGGAGCCTTGAAATGGTTGGATCCAAAAGACGGAAGTTCAGGTATATTATTAAAACTTGATGGAATTTCCACCGATTCCGAACAAGGACTTCTGGGAGTAGTGCTCCATCCAGAATTTCCTGAAAAACCACTTCTTTATCTGAACTATGTTGCAAAGAAGAATGGAGAAACAAGCAGAGTTTCCGAATGGACGATAGATCTTCCTAAAGACCCTAAAAAAGCAAAACTTTCCAAAGAAAGGATCTTGATGGAGGTCAAACAACCTTACGGAAATCATAACGCAGGACAATTGGCATTCGGAAAAGACGGTAAACTCTACATCGCTTGGGGAGACGGAGGATGGATGGGAGATCCTAAAGGTAACGGACAAAATCCTTCCACATTTTTAGGTTCCGTCCTTAGAGTAGATGTAAATTCAAAAGATCCTGGCAAAGAATATTCCGTTCCGAAAGATAATCCTTTTTTAAAAGATCCTTCCTTCAAACCGGAAACATTCGCTTACGGCTTTAGGAATCCATGGAGATATTCTTTCGATCCTTCCGGAAGATTGATCATTGCGGATGTGGGCCAAGATCTATTCGAAGAAATTGATATAGTAGAAGCAGGAAAAAATTACGGCTGGAACAAAATGGAAGCTACTCATTGTTTCGAACCTAAAACAGACTGCGATAAAAAAGGTTTAACTGATCCGATCTATGAATACGGAAGAGAAGACGGAAGTTCCATTACTGGAGGTTACGTCGTCACTAACGACCGGATTTCAGACCTGCATGGTAAATATGTTTTCGGAGATTTCGTATCCGGAAGGATTTGGGCAATCGATCTTCCGAAAGACGGAAGCTCCGTAAAAGAAGCCTACTCTCTCGGAAAATGGCCCGTATTAATCTCCAGTTTTGGAAAAGACGCAAGAGGCTCCGTTTATATAGCGGACTTTGGAGCCGGACAGATCCTTAGGATAGATCCCGGTAAATAATGTATACTCCTGAACATTTTAAATTAGAAAATCTTGATATAATTCACGAGATCATCGGCAAATACCCCTTTGCCGTTTTGATCTCCACAACTGCAGAAGGACTGGAGGCTACTCACCTTCCCATCCTTCTCTCCAAAGACAAAGCCAGTTTAGTCGGGCATATGGCGTCCGGAAATCCTCTCTTACAAGAAAACTCCCAGGTTTTATGCGTATTTCACGGTCCTCACGCCTATATTTCTCCCAGCTGGTACGAATCGGGGCAAACTGTGCCTACTTGGAATTACATCTCAGTACATGTAAAAGGAATATTACATTTTCTAGATAGAGAAGAGACTGAAATAGTTTTACAAGATTCCATTCAGTATTTCGAATCGGAAAATTCAGGATACGGATACCAAACACCAAAACCGGAAGTCAGAAATTCTCTTTTAGGAAAGATAAAAGGATTTGAGATCCGCAATTTGACTTACGAAGCAAAATTAAAACTCAGCCAGAACCATTCTTTAGAAAGAAGAAAAAGAGTGATCGATACCTTGGAACTTTCTGAACAAGAGCAGGAGTTGGAATTGGCAGAATGGATGAGAAGGATAAACGATATCCAAAAATCTTAATATCTAGAAGTGGAAAATTTCCATAAATCGATCTTACCTCGATTTTCTTTTACAAAATCCGAACTCTTTTCCGGATTTGCAAATGTATAGATGGGTATCTTATCACAATAAGATATTGAAATCGGTTCTCCCAATTTTTGTCTTACGATCTTTTCATCCACACCATCTATGATCGCAAAAGTATAAGGTGGATTTTCTCTTTCAAACCAGCTCAAATTATTCTGCCAATAGAATAACATCAGATCATAAAGATAATCGTCAGGCTCCAAACCTTTTTTAGAAAAGATCCTCATTGGCCTCACATACCAAAAACTGGCGATCCCGCGTTTCCAGTGATTCTTCTCCGCAAGCCTATCTAAGCAGGCGACCTTTGTTGGATAATGAGTCAGTCCTAAACCCTTGGAATAAGAAGAATAGATCCCGAGAAGTATTCCAAGTGAAAAGAAAACGCCGAGCCCGAATCTCACGACCGGAATATCTGAAATGCTTAAAATAAGAACCGCTCCGATACCTAAAAATCCCAAAAGGATCTCTCCGAAATATCTATCTATTCCTTGGATCCCTGTCTTTCCTGTTAGTCCAAAAATAAATCCATAGATCAGAAAAACGAAAGGAACCAAAATCCCAAGAATTAGAAATAAATAGACCGGCTTATTTGAATTTGCTCCATCTTCTTTTTTAGATAAGAACTTCAAGATACAAAAGAATAAAATGATCAGAAGAAGATAGATCCAATTCTCCTTGAATAAATAAGAGAGAGAATGAAAAAAACTTTCCGATTTCCAAATGGCGATCGCTTCTCCTAATTTTTTAGGCGCTGCGGTCCCGGGAAAGAATACAAAACTGTTTTTGCGTAAAACTTGAAAAACGATCCTGGAAGCTACAATCCCTAAGAACACAGGGAAGTATATATAAACGATCCTTTGTATTCTATGGATCGTTCTTTCTCTAAACAACCAATCGTAACAATGCAAACCTAAAGAGGTGATCAGAAAATAAGGAATAAAAAGCAGATCGCTTAAAGAAAATAGGAACACTGTCCCGGAAACAAGAACAAAGTCCTTTTTGGAGTTACTTTCTTCCCATTGGTAGAAAAATCCCCAGGCCCAACAGAGAACTACTAAATTTCCCCCGTGAAATCCTGGTAAAAATACAAACAGATCTTGTTTAAATAAAAGTAATATCATCCCGGTCAAAAAACCGAATGAAAGAACAAGACTCCCCTTTTCATAAGAAATTGTTTCTTTACTGAACTTCTGTAAAAGGAATAAGATCCCCAACAAAAGTAAGATCCATTGGAATGCGGAATAAGATAAATGGGTAAGCTCCCAGCCACCATTCTCCAGTGATAAAAAAATGGTCCTAAGTGCAAAATACTGAACTAAATCGGGGAAAAAATATAAGGCAGGGGTCCAACCGAAACCATTCAGAGAATTTAATAAGTTTGCTCCGGGTTTTAGAAAAAGTTCCTGGTAAATTACGGAAAAGAAAAGAGAATCAGAGTTATAAAAGAAATCAGCAAGCCTCGGATCGACTGCCACTCTTCCTAAAGAAATGCAAAGTCCAATAAGGCCGAGTGTAGCGGTGATAAAAAAGAAAAGTCGGTTTTTTGTGTATAGTCTTTGCAAAAAATCCACCTAGCAGGAGTTTTCTTTTTAGATCGGAACAGGCAAGCCGATTTCTAAACATCTGTAAGAGTTATGAAAGGCCTATTATCCATCGTTCCTAAGTATTTTGATTGGTTGAACAATAACGCTCCTCAAGGCGAGGCCGAAAAATATCCGGAAACAAATTCGGAATTCGAGAGTTCTGTTCCTGGCATCTATATCTCGGGAGATTTAACTGGCATTCCTCTTCTCAAATATTCCGTGCAGAGCGGTGTTTTCGCGATCCGCAGTATTCTTCAAAAGCACAAAAAGAAAACAAAAGGCCTCCTAGATGTTTTGATCGTTGGCGCCGGGCCTTCAGGTGTTGCAGCAGGTATCGAAGCAAAGAAGAATGGTCTGGACTTTCTTATTATAGAAGCAAACCAACCCTTTCATACGATTACAAGTTACCCAAAGGGCAAACCTATCTTTGCGGAACCTTTCGAACTGACAGTGGACTCTCCCATTCAGATCAAAGATACAACCAAAGAAGATCTTCTAGAATACTTAGGATCAGTATTAAAAAAACATAAACTTCCTATCTTAAACGGAGAGAAGGTAGAATCCATTCTTCCATCCAAAGGATCTGAGCCCGGTTTCGAGATCCGAACAGAGTCCGGGAAAAAATTCAATTCTTCTTATTTATTACTTGCCATAGGAAAATCAGGAGACAGCAGGCGTTTAGGAGTCCCGGGAGAAGAACAAGAAAACGTTTTCCATAGATTGATCGACCCGCAGGACTTTCAAGGCCAAAGTACATTGGTAGTAGGCGGTGGAGACAGTGCGATAGAAGCTGCTCTTTCCTTAGTAGATGTTTCTTCTTCCGTTACTCTATCATATAGAGAATCCGAAATTTCCCGGCCGAAAGAAGAGAATAAACTAAAGTTCCGAAAGTCAGTCCAAGAGAATAAGATCCAATTTTTACCGAATTCTACCCTTGAAAAATTCGAATCCAAACAAGTTCGTCTGAAACAAGGACCCAAAACAAGAACGGAAAAAATAGATTCATCCTTGGTTCTGATCGGCTCCGAAGCCCCGATCTCTTTTCTGAAAAAATTAGGGATTAAGATCGGAAACTCATTCAATTCTAAAGAACTCCTTGGATTTGTTTCCTTATTCTCTTTCGCATTATTTCTATATTTCGGAAAGGCATCCTTCTATGCCTCATATTGGTATTCCTGGGTGGCCTTAGGTTCCGGGATCATATTTGCACTTTCTTCCCTCAGATTTTTATTCGCAAAAGAAACATTTTTCACCTGGAGATGGAGAACATTCAAAAATCTTTATTTAGTTTTGGCTGCACTCTATTTCTCCATAGTGTATTTAAGCGCCAAATACCTTGGATTTTATTTATTCGGAAAATATCCTAGCTTCCACTATACTGTTCTGTATTCCACGACCATTTTATTTTTCGGGATCAGAAGGATGTGGGTCAGACCGACACAGTATATAAAATTACAAACCATTACACTGATTCTAATTCAAATTTTCCCGTTATTCCTATTGCCCGAGATTATCCTTCCGTTCTTGGGAGACAAAGGTCTATTAGGACCTTCTAATGGATTTTTGCTCACGCAGGTTTTCCCGGACGGAGCCTATTGGAAAGCTTACGGATTCGTTTTGGCCTGGCCATTGAATATGGGAGTCCTATACGACGGAGGGATCACCACCTTCTGGTTAGTTTATGGATTTCTAATGAGCTTCGGTCTTATACCGTATCTTGTCTACAAATTCGGAAAAGGAGCCTATTGCGGATGGATCTGTTCCTGCGGTGGCTTGGCGGAAACCTTGGGAGACGAATACAGGAACAGAATGCCTCACGGAAAATTGGCATACAAGCTGGAGCATTCGGGCCAATGGATCTTACTCATTGCAGCAATTCTCACTATAGCCAAGCTGATCGGAAGTTCCGGGCAATTTTTCTGGCCTTTGGAATTCGGCGCGGACTCGGTCAAAATATATTATGATTTAATTGTGGACTTGGGGTTAGGCGGGGTCGTTGGTGTTGGAGCTTACTTCATGTTCTCCGGAAGGATCTGGTGTAGAATGTTCTGTCCACTTTCCGCGCTCATGCATATCTACGCTAAGTTCAGTAAGTTCCGGATCTTCTCGGAGAAAAAAAGATGTATCTCTTGTAATATTTGCACCTCCGTTTGCCACCAAGGGATAGACGTCATGAATTACGCCAACAAGGGAAGGCCAATGGATAGCGTTCAATGCGTCAGATGTTCGGCTTGCGTGGTAAATTGTCCTACCCAAGTCCTTTCTTTCGGAAAATTAGAAAAGAACGGACAGGTATTAGATAGGCTAAAAGCTGTATTATAAATATTATCAGATTTTTCTTCCTAAAACTTCCGTAACAGGATTTGTTCTTGTCAATTTATTGTACTGAGAGACAATCCCCTGCTTATGAGTTCTTTTCTTACACATGTCCAAGACAGATTAAAAGTCTGCGGTCCCTTATCTTATAAAAATATGTTCGGAGGTTTCGGGATCTATTCCGGATCTCAAATCTTTGCGATGGTCATCAAGGACCGATTGTATTTCCGAGTAGGACAGTCCAACCAAGCAGAGTATGAATCTGCAGGGATGGCCCCATTTACTTACGCCGGCAAAGATGGAAAATCAGTCCGAATTTCTTATTGGGAAGTACCGGAAGAAGTTTTAGAAGACGATGAAGACCTTGTATTCTGGTTCCGAAAATCTTTGGCAGAAGCGAATAAGGCTTCTTCTTTAAAGAAAAAGACCATCCCCAAAAAGAAAAGTATCGCAAAGAAGAAGGTCACAAAATCCAAAATATCTTCTTCCAAGAAGGCGGTTGCAAAGAAAAAAGCAGCCCGTAAAAAATCCGTCAGACGACTGGTTAAGAAAACCGCAGCTAAACGTAAAGTTGCTGCAAAAAAGAAGAAGGTCCGTTCTCGTTAAGACCGCCGCTTCTTGAGAAAAATCAAGTAGGTAGTACAGGCCCCATTCTCTCTTTTTTCAATTTACATTCCCGGGCTAACTGTTACTCTGGAAGAATGAAATCGAGATCTTTGAAAGTTCTGGTAGCTTGCGCCTTACTTTCTATTCTCGTGCCCGCATTTAATTGTGGGCCTTTTTGCGAAATTGAAGCTGGCACTTCCGAGTCTTCCCCGTGTCATCAAGATCAAAACAGAGATAGCGGACCTGTATGCGATTGGGATCTAGTCTCTATCAAAAAGGAAATAGAGGATTCCCGCTCCATTCTATCATTTCCTGTCCAAGTTTTTGAACATTTTAGAATGGGTATAGAGGATCTGGTTCGGATTTCCTCCTTCTCCCCTTTCCAGATCGAATTCCAAAAAATTTCCAACTCGGAAACGCTTACTCATCTATCATTCATCAGAATTCTAATTTAGATCCCACATTATAATTTTCTGTTTTTATAATGTGAGGTTATCGTGCGTTTTTCATATACACTCGTATTTTTATCTTTTTTTTGGGTATTATTTCTTCCTACACAGGCATCTGAGAATGATACAGGAAAAGAATTAGACTTAAATTCCATTATGGCAATCGCGGAGAAAAATTCTCCATTGCTCACCGCGATCCATTCCGACCTGGAAAGCCTTTTTTATAAAAGAAGGCAGGAAGGTAGGACCCAAAACCCTTCCGTTTATATCGATTACGGTCAAAGAAAGGCGGCCGACGAATCCGGTGCAGAATATGCGGTCCAGTTCGAGCAGCCTGTCTATTTTCCGGGAAGGAAGGAACTCAAACAACTTTTGGTGGATAACGATTCCAAGATCAAGGAAGTCCAACAAATTGAAGCTTATAATTCAATACGGCTCAGTTCGATCAAATTCGCTTATCGTTATTTAGTTGCGGCGGATAAGAAGAATCACGTAAAAGAAAGACTCAAAAGACTTTCCCTGATAGAAAGTTACATCAAAGCCAGGCCATTCTTCACCCCTCAGGCAAAAACGGATCTATTCATAATAGAAACTAAAATTTTGGCTCTGCGAAAACATTTTAACGATCTAGAACTGGGAGCCGCAAAAGATTACGAATCTTTAAACTTGTATCTAAGACAAGAATTCGTCCCGAATCTAAAGATCCCTTATTTCAGATCCGGAGTAAAATTCGATCGTAAAGAATTGGAAAAAAGAGCAGTCTCCCAAAACCCTTCTATCCTTGCAGCCAAAGGAGAACTGGATAGGGCCAGAACAGAGCTTAGATTGGCAAACTTAGAAAAATATCCGGATTATTCCATCACTAGCCAGATCGGAGAGGATAAGTCCGGGGTTGCCAACCGGTTTTACGATTTCGGATTGAAATTCAGGATCCCAGTTTGGGACCAATTCCAAAATAAGGTAGCCTCTGCGGAGACCAATATGAGGTCCAAACAAGATAGGCTGGTTTATCAAGAAAACTTAATACAAACCTCCTTTAACCAATCGTTTTTGGATTACGAGCAATCCAAATTGAACCTGAAACTTTACGACCTAACCCAATTGGATCGGATCGATAGGGACCTGAACTTTGCAGATATGGAGTTCAAGCGGGGAAGAATACAACTTATCAGTTATCTGGAGTTGGAAAACCAGCTACACGAAACACATCACGCGGTCCTAGACGCACAAATTTCCCATTTGGAAAGTCTTCTGAACCTGATTTATATCACGAACGAAAAAGATATTTTAGGAGTAATGGGCAATGCTAGCCAGACTTTTGAATACCAGCCTAAGTAACCCATTCTTATCCGTAGGACTGGTTTCGTTTTTATTAATATTCTCATTTTATACTTTAAACGAAGTTCCTATAGATGCGGTGCCGGATATCACCAATGTGCAGGTGATCGTCACAACCGATACGGGATCCTTGGATCCGGAACAAGTGGAGAAGGTGATAACCTTTCCATTAGAAACGGAACTTTTAGGTCTACCGAATCTGATAGACGTTCGTTCCGTATCTAAATTCGGTTTATCTAATATATCTCTTATCTTTAAGGAAACCACAGATATCTATCAGGCGAGAGCCATGGTAGCGGAAAGGATTTCAAGCGCTAAGAAAAAACTTCCACCTGGTGCCACTCCTACAATCGTTCCGAATACTACAGGCCTTGGAGAAATATTTTTTTACTCAGTAGAAGCTGTTCCGGATTCGGAATTGGACAAACTTCCTGAAGAGAAAAAACTTTTGTTTTTAAGAACAGTTCAAGATTACATAGTCCGGCCTCAGATCAAAGCAATGGTTCCCGGGATCGTAGAAGTGGATTCCAACGGAGGTTACGAAAAAGAGATTCATATAGATGTGGATCCGAACCGAATGAAACGTTGGGGACTTTCTATAGATCAGATCATCCGAGATATTTCTACCATTGGAGAAAGTTTCGGCGGTGGATTTATAGAAAATTCAGGAAAAATCTCGATCGTAAGAGCTTATGGTCTTAAGAAAAACCTAAACGAGATCTCTGCAATTTCCGTCCGAAGAACTCTTACAGGTGCGTCCGTAAAAGTTTCGGATATAGCGGACGTAAACGAACATGGCACGCCGAGATTGGGAGGAGCAAGCTCCAACGGAAAAGAGATCGTACTCGGCACCGCCTTAATGTTAAGAGGAGAAAATAGTTACAAAGTAAACGAAGCTCTCCATAAAGCAGTATCGAATCTAAGTTTACCGGAAAATGTAAGAGTGAGGATCTTATTGGAAAGATCTTTCTTGATACAATCTACCATCAAAACGGTCCTAAAAAACTTGGGGGAAGGTGCAATCTTAGTCATACTTACACTTTTCCTAATATTGTTCAATCTAAGAGCTTCTTTGATCGTTGCCTTGATCATTCCAGGTTCCATGCTGCTTGCATCTGTTTGTATGAGATTTTTCGGGATCTCCGCCAACTTAATGAGCCTCGGTGCAATCGACTTTGGATTACTAGTCGATGCTTCGATCGTAATCACAGAAAATGTTCTCTCAAAATTCGAGACTGGAAAATTCACAAACAAAGAAGAAAAACGGAAAGTGATCTTGGATTCTTCTTTAGAAGTACTAAAGCCGGTATCTTTCGGGATCTTAGTGATCATGTTAGTTTATGTCCCCATCCTCACACTGGACGGGATCCCTGGAAGAATGTTCCGACCTATGGCGGAGACTGTACTTCTCGCGTTAGGGTTCAGTTTATTCTTAGCAGTTTTCCTTCTTCCTCCCCTTTTATACTTCTTCGTATCGCCCAAAAACTTAGGAGCGCATAGCCGGAAAAAAGATAGTAAGATCGTAAATTGGTATGCTGAAAAATTACCGAAGATCTTAGACCAACCTCGTAGGATCATTCTATATTCTTTAATATTCTTCGCGGCAACTCTTCTGATCTATTTCAGAATGGGAACGGTATTCCTTCCTAAATTGACGGAAGGAGATCTAATGTTGGTCATAGTTAGAAATGGGAACACAGGATTAGAAGAAAGTTTAAGAGAACAAAAAGAATTAGAAGTCTTCCTTGGACAAATGCCTGAAGTAGAAAGTGTATTTTCTAGAATAGGAACAAGCTCAGTTGCAAACGATCCAATGGGGCCGTTCAATGCGGACACATTCATTATTCTGAAAAAGGATATACTTCCGGATCTTCTGGAAAAAAATACCTGGGAAAAATTTTTAGACAAGATAGAAACATCCGTAAAAGAAAAATTCCCTGAATCGGAACTTACTTTAAGCCAACCGTTAGAAGCCAGATTTAACGAACTATTAGAAGGAAGTAGAGCGGATATAAGCGTAAGGATCTTAGGAAAGGACCTGAACGTCCTTCTTCAACTCCAAGAAGAATTAAAAAACACATTAGAAAAGATCCCGGGCGCAGCAGAAGTGGAATTAGATCCGATCATGGCATTAAGAAAATCGAATGTGATCGATGTGATCCCCGACAGCACAAAACTCAAATACTATAATATCTCCTTACCTTTATTTAACTCAGTATTGGAAAGTTCCATGAGTGGATTTGAATTGGGAGGGTTTTACGAAGAAGAAGTCAGATTTCCCATTAAGATCCGGCTCTCAGAAGAATTTAGGAACAGGGAATCTGAAATAGGAAATATCAATGTAGGAACGGAAGACGGAGGCACTGTACCAATCCGACTTTTGGCTTCTATCCAAAAAAGAGAAAAAGTCATGACCATCTCCAGAAACAAATCCAGAAGATTCGTTGCAGTTTCCGTAAACTTAAGAGGAAGGGACTTGGAAGGATTTTATAAGGAAGCGATCTCTCAGGTTTCTAAATTACAGATCCCTAATGGATATTCCATTTTCTGGGGAGGACAAATAGAAAACCTTTCCCAAGCAAAAGAAAAACTTTCCATGATTGTGCCCGCAACATTATTCATGATCTTTACTGTTCTCTATCTGGGACTCAGATCTATTAAACAGGCACTGTTAGTATTCTTCTGTGTTCCATTTGCTTTAACGGGAGGGATTTGGTTTTTATTCTTAAGAGGAATGGACCTAAGTGTGTCCGCATTCGTAGGATGTATCGCTCTTTCCGGGATCGCAGTCTTGAACGGACTCGTAAAACTATTCACAATCGATCGGATCCGAGCAGAAACCAAACTTAGCGTAAGAGAAGCAGTATTAGAAGGTGCAGTCAGCCGCATTCGTCCGGTCGTCATGACGGCATTAGTCGCTTCTTTTGGATTTATTCCAATGGCGTTCGGAACAGGATTAGGAGCGGAGGTCCAAAAACCTCTGGCCACGGTAGTGATCGGAGGGATTTTTTCTTCTACGATCCTGACTCTAATTTTACTGCCTGCCTTCTACTATTGGTTAGAAAAAGAGTAACCCTAAGATCAAAATTTTTCCTTCATCTGAATGAAAAGATTAAACACCGACAGTCTGTAATTTCTTCTTAAGCACAGTGGCGGCCAAAGCATAACCTCCGCCTGCCCCGTCTATAAAATGTACTTCTCTTTCTGTTCCTGCATGTAACAGACAGGTCATCAGAGCACGATCAGAGATATGTATCCCAAAAAGTAATTTGCCGGACTTCTCCGCCTCTCCTAAACTATGCTCCAATTTTTTCCTATCGATAGTATCCGTTGCAAATACCATTTTGAAAGTTCCGTCGAATTTCCTAAAATCGGAAGAGATGATCTGGTAGTTCTTTAGCTTATTTAGCTTATAATGAAATGCTTTTAAAGGAAGATTCCAACGGATAGCAAGTTCAGCACCGTAAGTTTCGAATTTAATTTTCCAAAGATACAGTTTTCTTAATATACTATTTCCTTTAGAAGATGCAGTCGCCTCCTTATTCAGAACGGAAGAAGAATGTTCTATGATCAGATTTTCCTCTCTCAATGGATGATATTCCCTTTCGGAACCGTACAATGAGTCGATCAAGGACAATAGACCGGAAAGAGTTTTTGCGGCTTCCGAGTCGGAATCTGAATTGATCTTAACGATAAGTGCGACCATTTCCCCTTTCGGACTTTGGATATCTTTCCATCTGCAAGTAAAACCTGAGAAATCTGCGCGAATATTCGGAATATAAGAATTATCTGTTAGATATTTGGAATGCGGTTCTTTGA
Organism: Leptospira johnsonii; assembly: GCF_003112675.1. Classification (NCBI taxonomy): domain Bacteria; kingdom Pseudomonadati; phylum Spirochaetota; class Leptospiria; order Leptospirales; family Leptospiraceae; genus Leptospira; species Leptospira johnsonii. Next base: position 422,329 of record NZ_BFAY01000007.1, read on the forward strand.
TCTTATTCTCTGCATAAGCCACACCTGTTCCACCTAAAACAGCCTGAGTATAATGTTTAGAGATCCTAAGTTTGGCCATAGTAAGACTATAACCTGCTTCATAAATATCGGAAACTGGTACAAACCCGATACGAAGATCCAACTTAAAATAGTCTCTCACGAATTCTCTTGTATCCGCAAGAATGTCCTGGATCTCATTTAATCTAGAACCAGGAAGCAAGATGGTCACTCCATCTCCTCCAAAGAAAAACGGGAACTCCATATCCTTGAGAAGATTCGTGATCCCCATTAAGGTCAATCCCCCAGCCATATTCACATCTTTGTATCTGCCTTCCAGGATCGCTTCCATGGATTTTATTATATCCGTAACGATCACGATCCAATCTTCCGGAACCTTTCTATAATGTTTACTGTCAGTAACTTCTGAAAATTGGGAAATCTCAGGAAGTTCCTTATAAAAGTTTTTGGTAGAATGTGATAGGATATTCATATGGAGACCTACCGAACTTTGACTGATTTTTGTCCTAAAAGGTCATCCTTTTTTCCAACTCGTAATATTTGATTCGGGAATAGTGGATGCAAAAGCCTTTCAGAAAGGTTCGCATGGCAAAACAGAATGAAGGCGACAGAAGAAAACGAACCCAAAGCAGTCACTTCTTCCTTAGATCTTCAAGAAAGGATCTTGGAAAAAGGAAGAGAATTGTTTCGTTTGAGCGATTCCTTCGAAGATGGCTTTTTTAGCACTTACAGATTGTTCTCCAAAAGTCTTTTGTTTTTGGAAAACCGCCCTCTTTTAAAACTACAGGCATTTAGATTCGCAGACCTTTTTCCGAGCCTTAGCTCTCTTTCCTCTATCTCTCGTTATATCCGAATCTATTTTGTCGAAACTCCTACGGAACTTCCTAAATGGATCTTACTACTTCTTTCGATATTTTTATCCAATCGCCTCAGTTCGGTAGTTGTTGCATTAGGCGCTAAATTCGGGATCAGGCTTACCGCAAAATTTTTCATCTTAGGAAGGACCTACGGCTCCGATCGCAAAAAGATCATAGACAGATATAAAAACGGCATTTGCTCTACAATAGATATATTAGGAGAAGCCGTACTTTCCGAAAAAGAAGCAGAACGTTATATCTCAGAGTATTTACTTTTATTGGAAGAAGTTTCCAAGGACAAAGAACTTTCGGAAATACGAAACTCTCAATTTCCTGGAGAACCTACTGGAAACGTTTCCGTAAAATGTTCTTCACTCTATTCCCAACTAGATCCGCTTGCGCATGAATCTTCTGTGACTCATTTAATGGAGAAGTTGAGGCCGATCCTCCATTCTGCCGTTTCCAAAAATATTTTTATCAATCTAGATATGGAACAGTACGAGACCAAGGATATCATAATGGATACTGCGTTTCGGATCTTTTCTGAGCCTGAATTCGAAAACTATCCTCATTTCGGGATCGTAGTCCAAGCTTATCTGAAGGCTTCTCAGCAAGATCTACAAAAAGTAATAGAATATTCTAAAAAACGAAAATACCCATTGACTGTCCGTTTGGTAAAGGGTGCGTATTGGGAATACGAGATGACCCAATCCGCTCAAAAAGGTTGGGAACCTCCGGTCTTTCTGAGAAAATCTGATACGGATAAAAATTACGAAGAATGTTCAGTGCTCCTGCTCAAGTCCTACCCTCATATTCGACCCGCATTCGGTTCTCATAATATAAGAAGTCTTTCCTCCGCATTTGTGAGAGCGGCAGAATATTCCGTCCCGGAAAACTTTTTCGAAGTACAAATGTTGTACGGAATGGGGAACTCCTACAAACAGGCAATTCGAAGTTTAGGGATTTCAGTAAGAGAATATTCTCCCATCGGAGAAGTGATCCCTGGAATGGCTTACTTGGTAAGAAGGTTACTCGAAAATTCCACAAACGAAGGCTTTCTAAAAAACATTAACGCAAACAGCAAAGATAGGGAAAGATTATTGTATTTGGAGAATACGAAACAAAAATGAGCCTTCACCATAATTCCAATTTTCAAAATGAAACCCTAAGAGACTTTTCCAGAGAAGAAGAAAGATCCATCTTAAACAAAGGATTCACTTCTATTCGAAATGAATTCCCGATACAAGTATTCCCGATCATCTCCGGAAAAACAAAAAAATCATCTTTAGTGGTTCCGGTTTTCAATCCCGCGAATACCAATGAAAAGATCGCAGATATACATTATGCTTCCGTCGCAGACGCAGAAGAAGCTACCAAAGAATCGCTCAAATTTTTTGAAACATGGAAAAGCACGAAACCGGAAATACGGATCGATTTCTTAAAAAAAGCAGCAGACATTCTGCGATCCCAAAAAGCGGAACTCACCGCATTGATCTCCTTAGAAGTGGGAAAAGGGGTAAAAGATATAGATGCAGAAATTGCGGAAGCGATCGACTTCTGTGAGTTTTATGCGAAAGAAGCGGAGAACATTTTCCAACCTAGAAAAAGAGATCTTCTAGGAGAGGAAAACGTTTATACATACATACCAAGGGGTGTTACCTTGGTAGTCGCTCCCTGGAATTTTCCACTGGCAATCCTCTGCGGAATGACTGTGGCTCCATTGGTCGCAGGAAATCCGGTGATCATGAAACCTGCAGAACAATCTTCCGCAATTGCATTCAAACTTTTTAATATATTGATAGAAGCTGGTATCCCTTCTTCTGCACTTCACTTTTTACCAGGAAAAGGAGAAGAGATCGGAGCCTATTTAGTTAAACATCCAGAAATCCGTACGATCAATTTTACAGGTTCCAGAGCCGTAGGATTAGGAATGATCCGAGAAGCCGCCTCCCAAGATCTAAAATTCGTAAAAAAGGTGGTCGCTGAGATGGGAGGTAAAAACGCGATGATCGTGGACGAAGACGCCGACTTGGACGAGGCAGTGATCGCGTCCATACAGTCTGCGTTCGGATTCCAAGGGCAAAAATGTAGCGCACTTTCACGCATTATACTTTTGGAATCTAAATACGATACCTTCAAAAGCAGATTTATAGACGCATTACAATCTCTAAAACCCGGATTACCTGAAGACCCTTCCGTAAAAGTCGGGCCTGTAATAGATTCAGAATCCAAAACAAGGCTGGATAGTATAGCCTCTCAGTTCTCTTCTAAGATCATAAGCAAACTCAAAATAGAAGAAAACCAAAAGTATATAGGACATTTTGTGGAGCCTATCATTTTTGAAAGCGAGGATCCAACTTCTCCATTAGGACAAACAGAATTTTTCGGACCTTACGTTACCTTATTCAAAGCTAAAAATTTCGAAGACGCAATTAAAATAGCGAATAACGTGGATTATGCTCTTACAGGAGGGATCTTCTCCAGAAACCCAAAGAACATACAATATGCAAAAGAAAAGTTCGAAGTCGGGAACCTATATATCAACAGAGGGATCACTGGAGCAGTAGTGGATAGACAACCTTTCGGAGGTTATAAACTCTCAGGAGTAGGAGCAAAAGCAGGTGGCCCGGATTATCTAAAACAATTTTTAGAACCGATTAGCATCACTGAAAATACTATGAGAAGAGGATTTATTCCGGAAACTTAGGACCTTCTTCTTTTTTTCCTTGATTCTATTCTTAAGATGTCCCTCAATAAGGACCCTTGGATCCTTTCCGGCAACGGAAATAAAACGCTCAAAAAGACAGAGCATCATCCGTTATTAGTAAGAAATACGTATCCGGAGATATATTAATGAAAGAAGAGATTGGAGCATTCGTAAAAACTGCAGTCAAAAGTTCCGCAAAAATATTTCTACTTTCTTCCATAGCGCTCTTTCTGGGATTTATTTTTAATCTATTTTTATTAGCATTCTGTTTTCCTGAAATGAAAAGTATTGCATCCGACCTGGGGCCAATGCCTATCGCAAGAGCAGGAGGGATCGGGGCAGTACTTGCATTGATCGTAATAGTTCTAGAGTTATGGCCAATCGTTCTTCTGGTTATTGGGTTTGCCTTTTTGTTTCCTTTTCTTTATTTCCTCGGAATCAAAAAATATCTTTTAGGAAGAGAATTAGGCAACCTGGTCTCGGAAAACAAAGAATGGTTTACGAATAATATCTCCAAAACACTTTCCGAAATGATCAAAAAGAAAGTCGGATCTGAAAAAATAGAGAACTGGGGAAAGTTCATCTCTTCTAAACTAAAAGATCTGCCTACATTTTTACAAGAAAAGGAAAATTGGCCCAAAGTCCTTCGTTTCATTTTACAAACTTTCTTAAAAAAGATCCGAGTCGCGGAATTCGCAGAAGAAGTGGCTGCAGCTTACGAGCAAAAAGGAACCCAAGATATTTCCGTCTTAGAAGAAATTATTAAAACCAGTCTGAACAAAGCAATAGACAAACAAATGGAACCTTCTCCCCCGACATTTTTCTATATAGTATTCGGAGCGAATTTCGGGATATTTTTGCTCATTAAAATTTTCGTATAAAAGGATTTTTCGTAACGATTTCGAGATTGGGCGAATTATTATATAGTCATTCTTGAATTCGTTTATGAAAAAGTTAAAATTACTTCTTCTACTTTTACTTTCTTTCTATTGCAGCAGTTATGAAGAAATGAGTATGGAAGAAGATAAAGCGTTCCAAAAACTCAAAGAATCCGACATATTCTACGAAGAACACTTTATACAAAACGAAAAGGAAGAAGGAGCCTTACATTGGATCAGCACAGGTTGTAAACCTGAAAAGAATAAGATCCTCATTTTTATTCATGGCTCCCCAGGCACTTGGTCGAATTATCTCCGATATTTAAAAGATCCTGAATTGTTAAAAATGTATTGTATGCTTGGAGTGGACCGCCCAGGCTTCGGAAAATCTTTCGGACCGATCGCAGATGTAAACATCCAAGCAAAAGAAATTTTAGGAAGTCTGACAAAACTTCCCGAAATGCAAAAAGGGAAAAAATCAATCTCTATATTAGGACATTCTTATGGAGGTCCGGTCGCCGCGAGAATGGCATCACTTTCTCCCGAAAAATTTCAATATCTGTTTTTATTAGCGGCAGCCATGGATCCGGAAACAGAAGAGATAAAATGGTACAACAAGGTAGCTGACACTTGGATCGCAAGCTGGATCTTACCGGAGGAATGGGCTCACAGTAACTCTGAAATGTTACCTTTAAGAGAACAGTTAAGAAGTTTAATTCCAGAATGGAAAAAAATCCAAGCTAATATAATTGTAGTCCAAGGAGAAGAAGACGGACTTGTAGATCCCAAAAATCCGGAATTCATCCAAAAAAATTTTTATAGAGAAACAAAAACGTTTCTTCTTCCAAAAGAAGGCCATTTTCTGCCCTGGAAAAACTACGATCTAATTCATAAATTACTAATAGAGTTCTCAGACTAAACTTCTAAAATCAGATTTTTTCCAAGAAATACTGCATATTCTTCCGTTGCTTTTTTAAGTTTCTTTTTAAAATTTACACTTAGTGGTTTGTAAGGAATTACTTTGAGGATAACATCTTCTTTTTTTAATTCTCTTTGCCAAATGCCACTCACCCAACCATTAATAACTAATATTGGCCTAAATAGATCGTCTGCAGGAGTTAAAAGTCTTTTAGGAGGCGGATCCATACAGTCTTTACGATCTGTATATGCTAATAAGAACTCATCGAATGCAGGAAGAAGGAACAAAGTATCCGAGTCCTTATCTATTATATCCATCTTCTTAGGAATATAATAGATATGATCATCCTTCTGAAAGCTGGTTAATTTCGATCCAAGACTTTCTATGGCGACTTTTGCGTCCTTTATACCCAAACCGGACCACCAAACAAAATCCGCCATGGTTGCCGGCGCCCTAGTATCAAAATACCTTTTAGTGATCTCATAAAGAGCTTCTTCCCTTGGTTTTTTGACTCTTTTGATCTTCGGGAGCCATTCTTCGATCAAAGTATATGTGAAGTCTTTGTCCCTTCTTGGACCAAAACAGACTAATCCCTCTAAACCTGCTCTTTGCAGAATGTGAGATAACCTGGTAGTATTCGTGATAATTCCTGATTTTTCTAAAATGGAAGATATTTCCTTTCTAGTAAGAAAGTTCTGGTTCGAAAGATTTTTGGAAAGAATAGAATAACATTTTTTTAATACTTTAGGATCTAATTCTATTTTCTTGTAATGAGCTGCGTATTTTGAGACCGTAGGAGGACCTAATAAATCCAATAACCAATATATATCTTTGGCGGAAACCACATGCAATGTTCCTCTCAGAGGCCAAGATCTAATGATCTTTTTATCCAAAAATGCAGACTCGATATCTTCTTCCTTTAAACTAGGAGCCCTGAGTCCAATCGCCCATTTAGAGGCGGCATAGTCCTGACCTTGGATGGCGCCTAAAGCTTCTACCACCTTTTCCGGAGTTGAATATTGAGGTTCCGAAACATGTAAATGTTTCAATCTTGTCAATGCGATATTCACGTAAGTGTATCTAATCTATAAAATATAGATTTCCGCGAATCATTTTTTATTACTTAAAGCAAACCGACGCAAGTATCCTATTTAATATTTTTTGCGATCAGCAAGACTTTTCCGAACCAAATATCGAAAAATACTACCTACTCCAACTGGGAAATGGATTATACCAAAGTTTATGGCGGAAGCGCTTAAAAACTTTTACAATGACAAGGCTCTATTAGAGCTAGGGACCGAATTCTCCACAGTGTTATCTCATAAACGACCGGAAGATTGGGTCCAAGAGATCAAACGTAAAGATTGGAAGAAGTTGGAGCTCAAACAAAGGATCAACAGAATTGCAGAAGTCCTATCAAACTCTCTTCCAAAACCATTTCCAAAAGCTGTTTCACCTTTATTAAAAATTTCGAAAGTTCTGGAGAAAAAATTCTCCGGTACACAAAGGTTCTATATCATTTTTTTAGGGGAAACAGTTGAGATCTCAGGTATCGATTATCCAGAAGAATCCTTATACTGCATGGAAAAGATCACTCAAATTATTTCTTGTGAATTTTCTATCCGAGAGTTTTTGATCAGATATCCGGATATCGCTTGGAAAAAAATGTTAGAATGGTCCAAACATTCTCATCCAGGAACCAGAAGATTAGCCAGTGAAGGTTCCCGACCAAGATTGCCATGGGGAAAAGGGATCCCAGGATTAAAAAAAGATCCTGAAAGAACTCTCTCCATTTTAGAAAACTTGAAAAACGATCCAGATGAAGTGGTCCGCAGAAGTGTCGCCAATCATCTAAACGATATTTCTAAAGATCATCCAGACTTAGTGATCTCGATCGCAAAAAAATGGATGGGTAAATCGGAAAATACGGATCTTTTATTAAAACATGCGCTTAGAGGTTTATTAAAACAAGGTAATTCGGATACACTTTCTATCTTCGGATTTGCTAAAAGTACATCTGTTAAAATTTCAAAGTTGGACCTCCAACCTAAAATTGTAGAGATCGGAAAACATTTAGTATATCGTTTTGAATTGAGATCGGAGGCAAAAGAGCCCACACTTTACAGATTAGAATCTAAGATCCATTATCTAAAACCTTCCGGGAAATTTTCCACAAAGGTGTTTCAGATAGAAGAAAGAGAATTTTCTCCCAAAGAGACAAAAGTTTACGAAAGAAAACAATCTTTCCAACAAATGACCACTAGAATACACTCTGCCGGGATCCATAAACTGGAAATCATTGTAAACGGAGAAACAAAGGCAAAGGCAGACTTCAACGTTTCTCTTCCCAAAGTCCTAAAAAAATATAAACGTTAACTACTTTTCCTGAATTTGCCATTTATATTTTAAAAATTCTTTCGTTTCAAATTTCCAAACAACTCGTAAAAAAATACGGTCGATCCAAGATCAACGTATGAATCTATTATTACCTATAGTCTTTGCGCTTCTTTCTGGACTTGCTATGTCCATACAACCCGGTATCAATTCCATATTAGGCAAAAACATAGAAAGTCCTTGGCTTGCTTCCACCATTTCCTTTTTCGTTGGGACCATAGCGTTAGGGATCATAACTTTTGCTTTAGGAGAAATGAAATCCACTTCGTTCTTAGTGCAAACAATCAAAGAACAACCCTGGTGGATCTGGACCGGAGGATTTTTAGGAGCTATCGTAGTTACTTCCTCCTTAGTTTTTGCACCCAAAATAGGAGCTACGAGCTGGATTGCCTTATTCTTATTAGGCCAAGTAGTCACTTCAATCTTATTGGAAAAATGGGGTATATTAGGATTTCCTGAAAAACCGATCTCAGTCCAAAAGATGATCGGCCTAGGATTATTGGTTCTAAGCGCTTGGCTGGTCAAAAAAGGATGATTGAAATCAACATTCAGTAGTACCGCGGTAGTGATGCGAAGGACTTTAGTCCGGGCTCCGCCCGGATGAGCGCGAATGCGCGAATCCGTAGCAGCACGACTCCCGCAAAGCGGGAGGACCGCCCAAGTAAATCGTAAAAAAGAAAATTAACTTTTCCTAATAGTCCTCGTCGGACCAACCAACGTCTTTGAGGAAGTCTTCGTAAGAACCGTCGAAAATCCGGATCGTATCATTGTCAAAAACGATCAATTTGGTGGCAACAGCTCTAAGATGCATTTCGTTGTGAGTGACCATGATGACGGAACCTTCGAACTCGTCGATGGCTTCGATCAATGCATCGCAGGATTGCATGTCCAAGTGGTTGGTAGGCTCATCCAAAAATAGTAGATGGCAAGGAGTAACTAAAATTTTTCCAAGCATCACCCTACTCTTCTCACCACCCGAAAGTACCTTGATCTTTTTCAAAGACATATCGTCGGAAAACATTAAGCCACCGGCGATAGTTCTCGCGAGCCATTCAGTACAAGATTTATCCGCACTCATGATCTCTTCAGTGACAGTTGCATTCTCGTTCAGATTCAATTTATTCGTCTGACCGAAATAACCTTCCTTCAATACAGGATGTTTTTGTATCCTTCCTGAACTTGGTTGGAGTTCCCCGGCAAGAAGTTTCAAAAGAGTGGATTTACCCTTACCATTCTTACCGATAATACAAATCCGATCTCTCTTTCCAACACTCAAAGAAAAATCTGAAATCAAATAAGGTTCCTGTCCTGAATAAGAGAAAGAAATATTTTCTGCAGACAACATTTGGCTCGCGGCGAAAGGTGCTGCATTAAAATACAATTCCAGACTTTCGATCTCTTCCAATGCCTTCATCTCGCCTTGCTTCTCTAATTTTTTTACTCTAGATTGGGCACGACTTGCAAAACTCGCCTTGGCTTTAAAACGAGCGATAAAGATCTCTTCTTGTTTTCTTTTTTTCGCCTCGTTCAAACGAGTCCTTTCATAAATTTCTTCGGCCTGATTGATCTGATTATAAAGTTTATCCGTATCACCTTGGACCTTGATCGCTTTCGTGCGATGGATCGCAGCAGTATGAGTCACCACACTATCCATAAAACTTCTATCGTGAGTGACTAAAATGATCTCACCTTCCCACTCCCGTAGGAATTCCTCCAACCAACGGATGGTAACAATATCCAGATAGTTATTCGGCTCGTCTAACATGAGTAAGTCGGGACCGGAAACCAGAAGTTTTGCCAAATTCATCCGGATCTGATAACCACCCGAAAACTCCTCCGGGCTTCTTTCCAGATCCGCTTCGGAAAAACCCAAACCGGACAAAACCTTTTCAACCTGCCAAGTCTCGTATTCCTCACCCTCAGGAAGACCGAGCGCACATTCTTCCAACACTGTAGGCTTAGTAAATTTCAAATGCTGTTGTAAATGCCCGATCTTATAACCTTTCGGGACAGTAATTGAACCGGAATCCGGCTCCACATTCCCCAAAATCATCTGAAACAAAGTGGACTTACCGTGACCGTTCCTCCCGACAAGACCCAACTTTTCGCCCCGATTTAAACTCAGATTCAGATCATCGAACAACAAGTTAGAAGTATAAGATTTATGAAGATTAGAAATTTTGATCATGTATGGTAAGCACTCGCGGTTTCTCTATGGCGGAAATTCTAAAGGAGACCAAATCGTATTACACTCGATCGATTTCCTTATTCCTAAGACGTTAACGTCAGTCCGGAGTCTCCTTTAACCAAACTTATAGAAAAGGGTTAGATTTCACGCAAAAATGTTTAGGGATCCTATACCCGACAAGGATTTTAAACGAAAATGGGACTGGTTCGCCTTCCGTTTGGCGATAAAATCCAAACCATAAACGGCTCATTTGTTCTTTTTTTTGTAACTTGAGAAAAAAAATATTTCATGTTTGTTGGTTGCTAATCAACGAGAAGAGAGGAGATTTTCAATTATGGAAAAAATAATAAAAATCAACCGCTACTCTCCCTTCCTTCGCAGAAATATATTCGCGATCCCGAAATCACTTTTGTCCGCCAATGAGATCCAAAAAATTTACGAATTTGATGGGATGCAGAACAATAGAAATCTTCTTACAGAAAAATCAATTTTCATTCGATATATTAATTTAATTTAAAAATTTAATAAATCCGATCGATAATCCGAGGTGATCATAAATTTCACTCATAAAAATTCTTAAGTTTAAAATTCTAAGGCTCCTTATAGAACCTCAAAACTATAAATGTCTGATCTCAGCGGGTTGGTTATGCCAATTATTATTCAAACCGTCTGCATACCATACTGGCGCTTCGATTAAATCATTCAGATCGGCATTATCTAAAGTTGAAATGGCAACGCTTACGAATGCTCCGCCGATTTCTTCAATATACCCTTTCGAGAAGGTTCTTACTCCGCAATTCTTGCAAAAATGATGTTTGCTACTTTTTGAATTAAATTCGTAAAAGCTAAGGCTGTCTTCTCCGCTTAATAAATGAAAGGCGTCCGGTTTAACGATGATGGACCAGTTTCGGACTTTTCTGCAAAAAGAACAGTTGCATCTACCTGTGCCTGCGCTCAAATCTAAATCCGCTTCGTAACGGACCGCGCCGCAATGACAACTTCCAGAATATTTTCTCATGCTCATAGATAACTCCTTTTCGGATCTTAAAAGTGGATCGAATTTTCGGATCCGTATATAGAATATTACAATATAAATATGACAAATTCTGTCATATTTAGAAATCGAGTTTAGAAAAAAGTAAAAATATCTTCGCTTTAAATTCAGGCTTTCTTGTCCGTTTTGAGCGAAAGTGACGGTAAAAAGATCAAACAGATCGTTTACGGACCTTCTTCTTTTTTGCCCCTCTCATAAATAGGATCCAAGCCTTCTCAAAATATTTGGAACGTTTAGATTGAGAACGGAATTCTTTACTCCCCAAAAGAACTTCGTTCAAAGGATATCCTGTCATGACTTGAAGCAACTGAGTAGTCAAAAATTTTGGATCTATAGGATCCAACTCATTGGATTTTTGCGCTGCAATTACAAGATCAAGGATCCTAAGAAAAGAAGGACTTTCTTCGCATTGCAAGTTAGATGCGATCTCGGGCATATGTTCCACTTCGGAAATGGTAATCCTATATAAGTTTGCAATCTGATCCGAAACGATTAACTCTAGTAACCTTCTACAAGATTCCTTTAAAGTTTCGAGAGGACTTTCCTTCTTGCACTCGATCCGAACGAGTAGATCGATAAATTTCTTCTTTTGAAATTCCATCACAGCTAAGAACAGGTCCGATTTCGATTTAAATCGCCTGTAAATCGTATGTTTGCCCGCACTGCAAGCTAAAGCAACCTGCTCAATAGAAGTGGCGGTAAATCCTTGGGTCGTAAAAAGCCCTAAAGCAATATCCAATATCCTGTCGGATATACCCTCAGATACTTTCTTGGGAGGGCGTCCCGTTCTGATCTTGCGGACCTTCATTGGTGTTAGGAGCAACCGGGCAACAAGGCGGAGAGACTACAAAGTATTTACTCAGAAACCGCTGGAAGGTAAGAGCTTTCACTATAAACCCTTCTTCAGAAAATTCCTTAAGGTTGAAAAAGCTTGGAGCGGAAATCTTCCAAGGTGCTATGGAAGATCCTTCTTCCCTTGATTTTGCAATGCGGGACGTATATGGGGTATTCAGCGTTCAACCCCCTGAATGGGAACCGAATGAATCTACAGATGCAAACGAAATTAAAGTAGGTAAGTTAGTCGCTGATTCGTGTAAGAAGGCAAAAGTTTCTCATTTAGTTTACTCTTCAGTAATTGGAGCAGAAAGACAAGCCAGCTTCCGGACCCATAAATGGGAGATAGAAAAATACATACATAGCTTAGGCATACCTTTTACGATCCTAAGACCGACAGGTTTTATGGAAAACTTGATCCATTCTCGCTCAGGTATACCTGGCGGACTTTTGTACGAAACAGTATCTCCGGACAGTCGCATACATTTAATCTCTGTTGAAGATATTGGAGTCTTTGCTGGATTAGCCTTCGAAAATCCGGAAAAATATTCAGGGAGAACGATCGACCTCGTAGGAGATAGTCTAACTTCATTACAAATTGTAGATATACTTTCCATGTATTTGGACAGAAGAATAGAATATATGAGGATACCGCTCGAAACGGTATATTCTCATAACAAAATTTTGGGTTTATTGACAGAGTGGATCAATCGAGAAGGTTATCCGAAAGTGGATCTAGACTCTTTGCGAAGAGAACATCCCGGTCTTCAGAATTTCCCGCAGTGGTTAGAAAAAACCGGAAAGGTAAAGATAGAAGAGGCATCTCTCAAACCTTAGACATTGCGGCCTCCGAGCAGTGTTTGTTTCTATCTTCTTCTCTCCTTTCCTCGTCCTTACAAGCTCTAAATTCAATTTGGTCATTTATTTTTCCAGGATTGGGATTGACCGAATATTGTAGCAATCGTTACAATGATCCAAAAGGTAACTATTCCCTGCGAGATCGGACAAAGCTCAAGGAATAGATAAAAGGTCCGAATCAATATATCTTTTATATTCCCTAATGAGCGGTGAAAATCCAAAGGATGGAGAAAGAAAAATCGAAAATCCAACCGATTCTATATTAGGAGAATATTATGGGCCAAGCGACATCTACAAGAGTCCAACCAAAAATACGTAAACCGAAATTCCCTCTGGAAGACATCGCCAAAGAAAGAGGTTTCGGTAAAAAGATCCCATTCTTTACGGCATTCCTTTCTAGCTTAAGTGTATTGTTTCCAGAAGGAGAACGTTTCTTCATCCGTTCCGTAAAAGCATTCAGCGAAGAAGTCGATCCAGCCTTAAGAAGCGAGATCAAAGCATTCGCAGGACAAGAAGCTGTCCACGGAAACGTTCATGATAAAATGAACGAAAGATTCGTAGAGATCGGTTTGGATTTCCGCAGTCACGAAAAAATATTCTGCTGGTTATTCTTCGACATATTAGAAAAAAATATTTTGAAGCTCTTTCCAGTTTGGGGCAAACGACTTGCTCTTGCAATCACTGCAGCTGCGGAACATTTCACCGCTACTCTCGGAAGATTTTTACTTTCTTTGCCTGAACAACGCGTCTCTTGGATCGATCCTACCAGTTGGAAAGTGATCGAATGGCATGCATTGGAAGAATTAGAACATAAGGCTGTAGCGTATGACGTGTATAAGGCTTCCGGCGGAGGATATTTCACTCGGATACTGGGAATGACGATTGCAGTGCAACTTCTCGGTCTTTTAGCGATCGTGGGCACGATCAGGGCATTATTCTATTTTGGGATTCCGAATCCGAGCCAAATCATTAGAGATCTTCGCTTCTTCTTTGGCATTCCTGGTTTTGCCTGGGCGGTGATCTTTTATATATTAGAATATTATATTCCAGGTTTCCATCCAAACGACCAAGACGATCACAAACTTCTGGAAAAATTTGAAAAGGTCATGACGGCTCACGGATATTAATCGATACTCTAGTGCGTTCCCGCGAGCAGGAACCCCAATAATGGAACCTTTTAAAAAATCTCGCGGGCCCGGACTACATGGTCCGCCTCGCTCCTTACGTCCCCTAACTCGATCCTAGATTCTCTATGGAGAATAAGTATCGAATATCCGGTCCCAAATAGAGGTATAAAAACCGAAATTATGATCTTCATCCTGATGATGTCTTGCATGAAATGTGCTAGTGGTCAGCACTTTGAACAAAGAAGACCTAAGCCATTTTTCAGACAAAGGTTCTACCCCTAAATGACCGATCGCTCCGAATACTACATTCAATCCTAAATAAATAATCATCCCCGCCCAAGAAAAATCATAAGCGCAGATCACCAATAACCAAAGGGCGCCGAAACCAAGAGCCTCCAGAGGATTGAGAACGAATAGAGTCAAAGGACGAGGTTTATCATAATCATGGTGAGTTCTATGAGCGAATGGATAAATAAACCGAATATGAGCAATCCTATGCAGTGCATACATGCCTATATCCATAAGCAAAAAAAGGATCAAAATATCAAATAACGCAAGGCCCCCAATATCATTCCGGAATCGAATAGAACCTGTTCTCCAAAGCCAAAGCCCGATCAATGTAACAATAGTATTAAGGAGTATAGTAGAGATCGCGAATAAGATCTCCTTAGACTCGATTTTGGGAGGGGTCGGAACAATACGGCGATGAGCATAACGTTTAACCAGCAGATTTCCAATATACACCGAACAAGCGAAGATCAGAAGATTTTCAATCAAGAATAATAAAGCAGCCCAAGTATAAGAAATTTCTTGGAGAAATAGAATTACTTCGTTTCCAAAATTATACATAAGTTTTATCGAATTTAAAAATCCACCTTGCAGCAAATAGTCGAAAATGTTAAACTATTCTATCCCGGAAATTAAAAGTGAAACGAGTATCTAGCTTCTTCTACATTTTACTTATATTCTTACAAGTCCAATGCGGGACTTATTTGCTTTTCGATTCATACGAAAAAAAGGCAAAAGGCGACGATACAGATCTATTTCCTCTGCTCTCATTATTAGAATCAAATGGTCTACCCCCTTTAAATGTAGAACCAATCAGTTGGATGAGCTTTCCTAGCGAGCCAGTAATCTTTACAGCGGGGAATAGCGGGAGTTACTCGGTTTCAGGTACTCTTCCATACGGACCCGGTTGTAATATAGTAAACATAACCTTCCTTGGAAGTAAAGAAGGTACGAATGTTACAATTTCAAGTGGCTCAAATGGTGGCAACTGGGGCACCCTCGATTTAGATGACTGTTTTCCCAACTACTCAGATAGTTTTAATATTAGCGGTTCAACTCCTGGAAAGGCTCGAGTAGTCTATAGAGTTTTTAATAATGTATATAACGGATGGTTCCCGGATTTAAAGGCGGGACAAATTATCGGTGTCGTAAATGTGACCATAACAGCCGATTAGCAAATAGGCCGGCTTCGGAATAAAATAATACTATAAATGAAGTATTATTAATTATTCAAAAAGCGGTTTCGGTCACTTCAATTTTCCTATCGGAAATCAATGCTCACGTTACCGCCTCATACACTACAACGATGTTCAAGTAATTGAATTCAAACCTTCGAAGTCTTCCATCCACCTTTTCGGAATAACCAAAGAGTGAACAATCCCACAGAAGTTTCCGTGATCATACTTGCCCAAAATACTCCAGAGTATCCGAAAGAAAGAACCTTCGCCAAAACGTAAGCAAAAGGAATTTGAAGCATCCAAAAAAAGACAAGATTGATTAACGTAGGAGTGGTAGTATCTCCCGCCCCGTTAAAGGCCTGAACACTGACCATCCACCAAGCATATACAAAATAGGAATAGGAAACTATCCCTAACCACTCAGAACCGATAGAGATCACTTTCGCGTCATCAGAAAAGATCGACATAAGAGATTCTCTGAAAATAAAATAGCAGATGGAAACTCCGATTAGAAAGACCATATTCCATACCCCAACAATCCAAACAGACCTTTCTGCACGATCCGGTTTCCCCGCTCCTAAATTCTGGCCAACTAACGTCGCAACTGCGTTCGACATTCCCCAAGAAGGCATTAGAGTAAACATCATGATCCGAAGAGCGATCGTAGCTCCTGCTACCGCCTCACTCCCAAATTCAGAAATAATCCTAACAAGAAAGATCCAAGAAGTCATTCCGATAATAGTTTGTCCGATCCCACCAAGAGAAGTGCGAACTATATCTGAGATGATTTTCCAGTGAATACTAATTTGGGAACGAAGCACTCGGATATGTTTTCCACCTTTTAGAAGCAGATAGATTTGAAAAAGAACTCCGACCCCTCTTCCGATATTCGTAGCGATGGCGGCACCTTCGATGCCCATAGCCGGGACTGGACCAAAGCCGAAGATAAAGATCGGATCCAGGATCATATTAAGACCATTAGAAATCCATAAAACTCTCATTGCGATTGCTGCGTCTCCCGCACCTCTAAAAACCGCATTGAGTCCGAACAAAAGCATGATTACGATATTTCCGCCAAAGATCCATTGAGTATAACGAGATCCATGCTCCACAACCCAAGGATCTCCACCCATGAGTGAAAGAAGATCTTTCGCAAACCAAACTCCGAAGATAGCAAAAGGTAACGAAACAAGTATGGAGAGAAAAACGGATTGAACAGCGGCAATCCCGGCTTGTTCCTTATCCCCTTCTCCGATCCTTCTAGCGATGATCGCGGTCACTGCAGTGGACATCCCAATGGCGAGAGAATACAGAAGAAACAAATATGTCTCGGTAAGCCCGACTGCGGCAACTGCAGAAGGACCTAAAGCGCCCACAAAATAAATATCAACAACTGCAAATGCAGACTCCATGACCAATTCCAAAACCATCGGAACAGATAGTAGGAAAACGGCCTTGCCGAGCGAAATCTGTGTGTAATCCGCTTCCGTTCCCGTA
Source organism: Leptospira johnsonii (assembly GCF_003112675.1). Classification (NCBI taxonomy): domain Bacteria; kingdom Pseudomonadati; phylum Spirochaetota; class Leptospiria; order Leptospirales; family Leptospiraceae; genus Leptospira; species Leptospira johnsonii. The sequence goes on from NZ_BFAY01000007.1 coordinate 439,126, forward strand.
AGCGCTTTTCTTAATTCTCTCCAAAGGGAAGTTCCTTTGGGTTCTAACTTTGGATCTTTTTGTATAGCTTCCATAAATATAGCCTGTGGCGATCATACTCATTCCTCTCACTGGAAAAGACAAAACATTTTGCACCTTAAAACCAAAAAGCCGAAGTTTGCACCCTCGTTCAGCTTGGCGTTCCCGCGAGTAAAACACCAATAATAGCACTTTTGTTGAAAACTCGCGGGCCGGGCTACTGAAGATAGTGAAGCAAAATTTCAAACGGACTCCAAAAGTCCGAATCAACACATTGCATACTAACGCAGCGGGGGGAGAGAAAAATAGAAGAACTCAGTTATCTATTATACTACCTTTCCTTCTTCCAGCTCCTTCTCATATTGATCTACAAATTCAAATACATTGATAATAGGAAAGGGTGAAGATTGAACACCAGATCTTTGCAGAATTGCCTGGATGGTTTCTCGAACGTAAGGAATTAGCACAGCAACAGCGTTATATTTTAAGAACCTTTCAAACTCAGTTTGTCCAGCACCTATGTTTTGAAAAACGCCAACATATTCCACGTAACATTCCATAGTTTGATCGTCATTCGTCAATCGGATCCCAAAATGTCGGGCGGAAACTCCATCTTCGACATTTGATTCCGTAAAAATTGTGGGGAAAAAATTTATGCTGCTATTCTCTTTTAAGATTGGAGCTCTCCGGAATTCGCAAGCAACCATTACGGCATAATTGAACCGAACTTTATTGACAGACTTGTCTTCTGATTGATTCATACAGCTTTACCAATCCAATCGGAAGAATTGCCATTTGACTGGTCTTTTACAATATTATCCTTATCAAATCGTAAAATTGCCCATCCGTTATTCTCAATTTGTCCTTCTTGGGTATGCTCTCGTTTTTCAAATTTATACTGAGATCCAAACTTTATATGCCGAAAATAATCTGTTCCGATTGGACAACTCTCTTGTATATAATGTCTTCCTAATTTAAATAATACCCTGGAGATTTGTTTTACTGTTATATTTTCAGCTCCACTCAATAAACGAGATACGTATCCAGGAGTGACCTCTAAAGAGGCGGCCAATTGTTTTTGGTTCCATCCGGCCCCCTGCATCGCATTGAAAATCAGCTCGGCGGTCTGCATGACCGCATCAGTCTCCACGCGCATCAAATCCAACTTAGCCGTAGTGGATTCGCTTAAACCATCAGACACGAAGTCATATCTATCGATCATTATCTATTCCTTAAAAAAGAAGCACGGATTTTCTCCGCTCTCTCTATCTCTTCCTTTTTCGTTCTCTGCTGCTTTTTTACGAACTGGTGCGTAAGAACGATTACAGCTTGGTTATCAGGATCGTAAAAGAAGAAGACCCTTAGCCCAGTTTCTATAATTTTAAATTCGAATAACTCACCTCCTAACTTTTTAATCTGGGTATTAATAAACCAAGGTCCAGATTCAGAGAATCTTCGGAAATAGTGATCTAATCTCCGAAAGTTCATGAGTTCGGCAGATTTGCCGGAAAGCTCTTCCAGTCGCTTTTTCAAATCCGAAAAATATTCAAAGAACGGTGAATCTCCGTTTTCCGCAATTGCAGCTATTATACTGAACCTCTTTCCTTTTTGGATTAACCAGCCACCATGTTCTTTTCTATTCTTGGCTTCCACAATCTTAGACTTTACTTATAGGTAAACAAGCTTTTTTAATCAAGCCTACTCCTGAATTATGTCAATTTTTGAAAATGACCGCCTTCCTAGTCTCTACTTTTTTAACCGCCGAAGTCCGGAATCTACATTCAAAAATTTGTCCGGGCCAGGGATGATAATGATTAATGACACAAATTGACGAGGACGAAACGCTTTGTAAGGAAAACTTAATAAAGCCTTGCGAGTCTATCTTACGAAGAAATTATAACTATTCTAGAAAGAAACTTTTGGGAATCGAAGCTCAGGCTTATGGCAATTAAAAAATCAGAATTATATTCATCTCTTTGGGCAAGCTGCGACGAATTACGAGGAGGAATGGACGCGTCCCAATACAAGGATTACGTTCTTGTAATGCTTTTTGTGAAATACATCAGCGACCGTTATTCAGGCGAAAAATTCTCTCCGATTGTTATCCCAAAGGGAGCTAGTTTTCAAGATATGATCGCTCTCAAAGGCAAAAAGACCATTGGGGATGATATTAATAAAAAAATCCTAGGACCCATTGGAGAGGCCAATCAAATCTCCGATTTCCCTGATTTTAATGACGTAAACAAATTAGGAAGCGGTCAAGATATGGTGGATAAGCTCACCAATCTGATTGGCATTTTCGAGAATCCAGCCTTAAACTTTTCTAACAATCGAGCGGATGGGGACGATATCCTAGGGGATGCATACGAGTATCTGATGCGCCATTTTGCTACGGAGAGTGGAAAGAGTAAGGGGCAATTCTATACTCCTTCCGAAGTGAGTCGCATTATGGCAAAAGTAATCGGAGTTTCGGCCAGCAATCGTTCCGATATTACTGCGTATGATCCAACCGCTGGATCCGGTTCCCTGCTCCTCAAAGTCGCAGACGAAGCGGGAAAAAAACTAACGCTCTATGGCCAAGAGATGGATGTCGCAACTGCGTCGTTAGCTAGGATGAATATGATTCTCCACGACAATCCATCAGCTCTCATCAGACAAGGGAACACACTTTCTAATCCGCTTTTTTTATCGGATAAAGGTTCTTTAAAACAATTCGACTATTTTGTATCCAACCCTCCTTTTTCTTTTAAGTCTTGGAGCAATGGAGTAGATCCTGTCAATGATCCATATGAGAGATTCAAAAACTTCGGAATTCCCCCTTCCAAAAACGGAGACTTTGCATTTTTACTCCATGCCGTCCGGTCTTTGAAAAGTACAGGAAAAGGAGCGATCATTCTTCCACATGGGGTTCTGTTTCGAGGAAATGCAGAAGCAGAGATTCGAAAAAATCTGATCCAAAAAGGATACATCAAAGGAATAATTGGACTTCCTGCTAACTTGTTTTACGGAACAGGAATACCAGCATGCATCCTAGTCATCGATAAAGAAAAGGCCGAAACAAGACAAGAGCTCTTTATCATCGATGCCTCCAAAGGATTTATTAAAGACGGAAACAAAAACCGACTCCGAGAACAGGATATCCACAAGATTGTAGATATTTTTAATAAACAGATCGAACTTCCCAAATATAGCAGAAGGGTTCCCGTATCTGAAATCCGAGAGAAGGAATACAATTTAAATATCCCAAGATACATCGATAGCCAAGAAGAAGAGGACATCCAAGATATAGAAGCACATCTCCAGGGAGGAATCCCAAAATCGGATATAGATGCGTTGCATTCTTATTGGGAAATTTGTCCCGGTCTCTCCTATTCACTATTTGTGGAGGACCGAAAAGGGTATATGAAATTAAAGATTCCGAAAGAAGAAATCAAAAAAACGATTTTTGCCAATCCTGAATTTCTGGAGTTCGGAAAACGAGTGGGAACAATCTTTTCGAAATGGAAAGAAGAGTATCTGGAATTCTGCAAATCGATCGGAAAGACCACAAAACCAAAACTCTTTATCCAAGAACTTTCCGAATCTCTTTTAGATACTTTTAGCTCCATTCCTTTACTCGATAAATATGATGTCTACCAACACCTCATGACTCATTGGTTGGAATCCATGCAGGATGACGTGTATCTCATTGTAGAAGATGGTTGGAAGGTCGGCACCGAAATAGAAACCGAGTTAGACAAAAAAGGCAAAATCCTCCGTCAGGATGGAAAGCTGATCCCAAAATCGATTATCGGCCGAATTTTTTTCCAAGAAGAACTCAGTCACATAGAAATCTTAGAATCAGAACGGGACACTTTGGTTCAAAAATTAGAAGAACTGGAAGAAGAGCAAGGAGGAGAAGAAGGGCTGCTTGCTGAATGCAAGACGGAGAAAGACAGCCTTTCCCCTAAGCTCGCCTTGGCCCGACTCAAAACAATACATTCCGATCCGGATGCCAAGGAAGAAAAACATGCCATAGAAACATATCTACAGTTTGCCGATAAAGAAAGCGAGTCCAACCGTAAGATCAAAAATGCAGAAAAAGAATTAGAAACCAAGATCTTAGCAAAGTACAAATCCTTAAAAACCGAAGAAATCAAAACTTTGGTAGTAGAAGAAAAATGGTTCCGACAACTTTCCGAAGACGTCCAGTCCGAACAAAATCGGATCAGCCAAAGACTTACCGGACGCATCCAAGAACTGGCGGAACGTTATGAAACACCCGTGAAAGATATCCTTTCCGAAGTGGAATCCTTAGAATCCAAGGTAAATTCCCATCTGGAAAAAATGGGGTTCGTATGGAAGTGAGGAAGGGATATAAGCAAACGGAAGTGGGGATCATTCCGGAAGATTGGGAGGTAGCAACGCTTGGAAACCTCATAAATAATATCGAGTATGGGTCTTCGACCAAATCGAAATTCGTTGGTAAAATTCCAGTATTGCGAATGGGCAATATCCAAGACGGGAAGATCGATTGGGATAATCTTGTCTTCACAGACAATGAAACAGAGATTCAAAAGTATTTATTAAATAAAGGCAATGTACTTTTCAATAGGACCAATACAATTGACCTTGTAGGAAAAACAGCGATTTATAATGGCGAACGTCCCGCAATTTTCGCGGGATATCTGATTCGCATAAAAGTTTCAGATTCCCTACTTAATGCTGAATACTTAAATTATTTCCTTAATACAAAACCTGCAAAAAAACACGGTAGGTTAGTTTTAAGTATTGCGGTAGGCCAAGCAAATATCAATGGGCAAAAATTAAAAAAATATCCAATCCCGCGCCCTCCCACTCTCGCCGAACAAGAAGCGATTGCCACAGTCCTCTCAGACACCGATGCCCTGATCGCTCGATTAGAAACTCTTCTCTCTAAAAAACGACAGATTAAACAAGGAGCAATGCAAGAGCTTCTAACAGGAAAGCGGAGATTGCCGGGGTTTACTGTAGAATGGGAAACGAAGAATCTTGCTGATGTATGCAATAAAATTACCACAGGAAAATTAGACGCAAATGCCATGTCAGAAACTGGCGAATATAGATTTTATACATGTGCGAAAGAATACTATTATATCGATTACTACGCTTTTAATACCGAAGCCTTACTAATTTCTGGAAATGGAGCTAACGTGGGCTATATTCATTATTTTAAAGGGAAATTCAACGCTTATCAAAGAACTTATGTTTTAACCGATTTCACAGCAAATCCGATTTATTTGAAGATATATTTGGAATCAAACTTCAAAAATCGAATCAATACAGAAGTCAATGCTGGAAATACTCCGTACATTAAAATGAATACGATTTCAGAGATGGATATAAAACTCCCCCCTACTCTCGCAGAACAAACCGCCATCGCGACAGTCCTGTCCGACATAGATTCCGAAATCGAAGCCTTGGAAAAAAAGATCTCCAAATACAAACAGATCAAACAAGGAATGATGCAAAAATTACTTACGGGAGAAATCCGCCTTGTATGAAACAATATTTCCGGATCATGTTAGGAAGAAAGAGTATTTACGCAGACCAATGCATACGTGAAGGATTCATCGGTTGCGATTTCGATATCTATGAGGATCTGACAAGTAAACTTCCGGAAAACTGGAAAGAGTTTAATCGGAAATACATTCCAGTCTATCTACAAGCTAATCCCGAAAAAGGAAAAGTTTCCGCCGGGCTCGCCTGCGGGGCCTTGTATACAATTGCCAAAGGAATCCAGATTGGAGATATCGTTCTCTCTCCTAATGGCTTTGGAGGGTACGCCATTGGAGAAGTGACGGAAAATTATTGGTATGAATCAGGGGCAATTCTCCCTCATCGGAGGAAAGTCCATTGGTACCAAAGAGTCATAGACCGTAGGGAAATGAGTCAGGAATTGCGAAATTCTTCCGGATCCATCGGAACTGTGAGCGATGTTTCTCGTTATGCGTCGGAAATCGAATCCTTTTTGGTCGGTCCCAAACTCCCCACTTTATATTCCACAGATGAAACTGTAGAGGATCCGAATGTTTTTGCATTAGAAAAACATTTAGAAGATTTTCTCGTTGCCAATTGGGGCCAAACCGAACTTGGGAAAAAATACGATATTTTTGAAGAGGAAGTGAGCCTGTTGGCCAGCAATATCGGGTAGATAGTGGAAATATCGACATTTTAGCAATTAGCAAAGACAAAAAAGAACTGCTGGTCGTCGAACTCAAAAAAGGAAGAGCCAGCGATTCTGTAGTTGGACAAATCCAACGTTATATGGGCTTTGTCCTCCAAGAATTAGCCGAAGAAAACCAGACCGTAAAAGGAATTATCATTGCTTTAGAAGATGATCCTAAAATAAAAAGAGCGCTTGCTGTAACTCAAAATATCGAATTCTATCGTTACCAAATCCAATTCAAGTTGCTCAAAAGTTAATATGGACAAGATCGGACAATCGGAGAAAACCACCCAGGATAGGATCGTTCGCCTTTTCCAGGAAGAGTTAGGATATTCTTTTCTGGGAAATTGGAAATCCCGAAGCAATTCCAATGTCGAATCCACTCTGCTGACTGATTATTTAAAAAGATGCAAAATCCCGGACACTCAGATCGATCGCACTTTGGACATTCTGAAAAGAACCGCTACAAACTACGAAAAGACACTATATGAGAAAAACAAGGAATTCTATTCTTTACTTCGGTATGGAGTCCCGGTCAAGGAAGAAGTAGGCGAAAATACACTTACCATTCCGGTCATAGATTGGGAAAATCCTACGCGGAACGATTTTGCCATCGCAGAAGAAGTGACAGTCTATGGCCGGGCAGAAAAAAGACCGGACTTAGTATTGTATGTAAATGGAATTGCGTTGGCAGTCATCGAGCTTAAGAGCAGTACCCATTCCATCGGGGAAGGAATTCGCCAGAGCATTCTAAATCAAAGACCAGAATTCATTCAGGATTTTTTCTCTACAGTTCAATTTATTTTTGCCGGAAACGATACCGAGGGTTTGCGTTACGGAACTATCGAAACCAAAGAAAAATATTTTCTAAAATGGAAGGAAGATGTCGAAGACGTATCCAGACTCCAAATCGATAAGTATTTTCTTAAACTCTGTAATAAGCAAAGACTTTTAGAGATCACCCATAATTTCACTCTATTCGATGGAGGTACCAAAAAACTTCCTCGCCCCCATCAGTATTTCGCAATCAAAGCCGCCCAAAAATTTGTAGAACGAAAAGAAGGAGGGATTATCTGGCATACCCAAGGTAGTGGCAAAAGTATTCTGATGGTATTTCTCGCAAAATGGATTTTGGAAAACAATCCGAATGCCAGGGTTGCAATCATCACAGACCGCGAAGAGTTGGATAAGCAGATCAAAAAGGTGTTTGAGCAGGCAGGCGAGAAAATATATCGAACGAGTAGCGGTCAGGACCTATTAAAACAATTAGGCCAACCAAGACCAAGGCTCCTCTGCTCATTGATCCATAAATTTGGAAGAAGGGATGTGGATGATTTCAATGCCTTCTTAAACGAAATCAAAAATTCCTCTGTTGTCCCTCAAGGTGAACTTTTCGTTTTTGTAGACGAAGCCCATCGCACCCAATCTGGAAAACTCCAACTTTTAATGAAGGCAATCTTAAAGACCGCCGTGTTCATCGGTTTTACAGGCACCCCGCTCCTTAAGAAAGATAAAAAAACTACCTTAGAAGTTTTCGGAAGGTACATCCACACTTATAAATTCAACGAAGCCGTAGAGGACGAAGTCGTATTAGATCTGATGTACGAGGCTCGTGATATCGACCAAAGACTCTCTTCTCCGGAAAAAGTGGACACTTGGTTCCAAGCAAAGACAAAAGGACTCAATAATTATCAAAAACATGAGTTAAAAAAGAAATGGGGCACGATGCAAAAGGTTCTGAGTTCCAAATCCAGAATGGAAAAGATCGTCCAAGATATAATTTTCGATTTTAGCACGAAACCTATTCTAAGTTCGGAGTATGGAAACGCAATTTTGGTCGCAGGAAGTATATATGAAGCTTGTAAATACTACGAACTATTTCAGAACACGGAACTGAAGAATAAATCCGCTATCATTACTTCTTACAATCCATCTACAGGAGATATCCGAACGGAAGATACCGGCGAGAATACTGAAACGGAAAAAGAATTTATCTATAAAACGTATAAAAATCTGTTAGGGATCAAATCGACAGAATCTTATGAAGATGATGCGAAACAGAGCTTTATCGAGGCGCCTGTGAAAATGAAATTGTTAATCGTGGTGGATAAACTTTTAACCGGCTTCGATGCGCCTTCTTGCTCCTATATTTATTTAGATAAATCAATGCAGGACCATGGACTCTTCCAAGCAATCTGCAGGGTTAATCGATTGGATGGAGAGGAGAAACAATTCGGTTATATTATAGATTATAAAGATTTATTCAAGAAAGTAGAAAATGCCGTCGCCGTTTATACTTCTGAAATGGATTTAACAAATGCCACAAGGGAAGATAGCGAAATCATCCTTAAAGATCGTTTAAAGACAGCCAAAGATAAATTAGAGAATGCACTAGAAGAAATAGAGATACTCTGCGAATCAGTCGAACACCCAAAATCCCTGCTTCATTATATTCAGTATTTTTGCGGAAATCCCGAAGTTCCTGAAGAATTAAGAGATACAGAATTTAGACGAGCCTCACTTTACAAATTAACTGCAAATTTAGTTCGATCTTTTTCAAATATTTGTAACGAACTCGAAGAAGCAAATTTTACATCAACCGAAATCGAAAGAATTCACGAGCGAGTTGAATTCTATCGCGACTTGAGGGAAACAATCCGAAGAGCGAGTAATGAAATTATTGATCTCAAATCGTATGAAGCGGATATGCACTTCTTGATCGATCACTATATCCAGGCCGATGAATCGAGAAAAATATCCCGTTTCGATGATATGGCACTTTTGGATATTATAGAAAAATTAGGTATTGCGAAAGCCATCGAAGCTCTACCACAAGCAATCCAAGTTGACCATGAAGCATCGGCGGAAACAATTGAAAACAATATTCGCCAGAAAATCATCCAAAATCATCTGTCAGATCCAGCATTCTATAGCGAGATGAGTGAATTACTATTTTCGCTGATTCAGAGAAGAAAATTTGAAGCTTTAAACTATGAAACGTATCTTCAATCTATTGCTGCAATAGCAATGCGAGTTTCCAAAGGACAAAATGACGACCTTCCGAAAAGTTTGAAATCAAAAGGACTGCGAGCTCTTTACAATAACCTTGGAAAGAATGAAGAATTAGCTCAGAAAATTCATTCCGCAATCCTCACTGAAAAGCCCGACGGGTGGAAAGGGAACGAGCTAAAGGAAAGAGTCCTAAAGCATGCGCTCTACAAAGCGCTGGACAAAAACGCGGAAGAAGTGGAAAGAATCTTTAAAATCCTGGTAGAGCAGCCGGAATATGAATAAAAACGAATTTGAATTGGGTGGAGTCTATATTGAAGTAATCCAGAAAGAAATTCAAAATCTCCATCTAAGTGTATATCCGCCTAACGGAAGGGTTAGAATTTCTGCCCCCAAAGAAATGGATATGGATACCATTCGGATCTATACAATTTCGAAATTTTCCTGGATCAAGAAGCAACAGAGAAAATTCAAAGCTCAAGCCAGAGAAACGAAAAGAGACTACATCTCCAGAGAGAGTCATTATTACTTAGGAAGACGATATCTATTGCGAATCTTCAAAGGTTCTACCCGACCTAGCATTGAAAGAAAATATTCCTATATCGATCTCTGCGTTCCTCCCGGAATTTCAAAAATGAAAAAGCACACGCTAATACTAGATTGGTATAGAAAAGAACTTAAGCAGATTTCTGAACCGATTTTCAATCATTGGGTACGTAAATTGAATTTGAATAACGTGGAATTTTCAATCCGCATTATGAAAACGAGATGGGGATCATGTAATAGAGAAAAACGAAAAATTTGGCTTAATTTAGAATTAGTTAAAAAACCAAAAGAATGCATTGAATATATTATCGTACATGAGCTACTTCATTTTTTCGAAAAAAACCATTCTCCACGATTCAACTCTTTGATGAGCAAGTATTGCTCAAACTGGAAAGATTTAAGAGAAAAACTCAATCGACTCCCGATCAGCCATATTGATTGGGAATACTGATTAAATTTCTAACAGAAATAACTCACATAATCGCTCTGCTTCGTATCACACGCGAAAATCTATTTTCGTTAACACATCCCCATCCCCCCACCAAATAAAAAAGCCGAAGGCTTTCACCATCGGCTTTAAGTGTAGATTACTTCTACAAACGTTATAACTGCGAATATTTCACACTGTTGCTGATCATCTTGTATGGATGTTCATGTTAGCATCCACTTGGAAGGTGGATGCTATATTGGCGTTGTCACCACCGAAAAAAGAAGTAAGTCTTTTCTCGGTTTTACTCTATAGAACATAACGTTCTAATTTCGTAATATGGTCAAGCCTCACGAGCTATTAGTATCACTCGACTCAATGTGTTACCACACTTACATCTGTGACCTATCAACCGGGTCATCTTCCCGGGCTCTTCAGGGGGTTACCCCCAGGGAGATCTTATCTT